>JAFSBP010000353.1 GCA_017437205.1 Lachnospiraceae bacterium | reverse complement strand
GAAGAAGCCAAACTCTGGCGTCCGCTGCTCGACAAAATAGAATTCGTAAAGGAGAATAACACAATGTCTATCAACAATAATAATCCCTTTTTTGGAAAGACGGTAGTAGCTACCGGAAAATTGATAAATTATACCCGCGATGGTATTCAGATGAAGCTGTTGGAGCTGGGGGCCAAGCCCGGTTCTTCGGTTAGTAAGAATACTGATTACTTGATTGTCGGTGAAAAGGCTGGCAGCAAACTGGCGAAAGCACAGCAGCTGGGCGTAAAGACACTGACCGAACAGGAATTTGAAGAAATACTGGCTCAGTAGAGCGGAATAATGGTGGCGGAGCAGAAATGTTCCGCCACTTAATTATTAAAAGAAGGTGAACAAAAATGGAGAAAGGTGAGAGTAAAAGTGAACGTTTTGTACGAATTGCTGAGTCAAGAGTAAATAAAATCATTAAGATGATCAAGCTGTTAGGGAATCTGTCCGGAAGTAATTATGAGTATACTTCAGAGCAGATAGCACATATTTTCTCTGTGCTCCAGTCCGAGCTTAATCATGCCAGAATGCAATATTATGAAACAAAAAAGAAAAGACGCCGGTTTTCATTGGTTGATACGGATGAGATACCAGGAGCATTAGAAGCGTATCCGGATTTGTTTCTTATGTTATCTGACGGTTCATATCTGAGAGCAATTGCATTTGATCATCCCCAAAATCCAGCACTTAATGTGTATTTGGGTGAATTTGCGTCAGGAAAACTACGTCAGATCTGTTTTGTTGAGGAGAAACAGGGGAAAGAGTCAGAAAACGAACTATGTATCGGCGTCTATCAGTCTAACAGTGAAGAAACAGTTTATTATGAGCCATATAGGGCAGAAAGGAATAACAAAAACGATGGAGAAGACATGTGATTGGGTCATTCACCTGTGTACAAACGGAGTGTGCGATCATTGTGGTGAAACGGAAACAGGGTTTCACCAGTATATCTGTAATGCTCATACCCACGGAATGGATAAATATAGTCATTTGGATTTTCAACTTGTGCTCAATTTCCCGCCTGAGGAGATTGGCAGAATTTTGAATACGATGGGCCACCGGGTACGGCATGGCGAACGATTCAAAAATGGTGATCTGATTTCCGGGATATATGAGGACTGTGATGTTCGTCTGACAACCTTTGATGAGGATGGAAGAAAGGTACTTCGTGTGATCATACCGGATAAGTACAATCGTTTCCCGGAAGATGAAGGGTGCGACTATCCCTATATCATGCAGGGAGTCGATGAGGAACATCTCTATCACAAGGAAGGTATCAGAATATGAAAGTTAAATTATATCAAATATCGCCAGATAAAGATCAGCATAATCTTTTATTCATGAACTATGACTTTTGTCAAAAGAGGGGGATACGAGAATCTGCTTATGAGGTCGTTTATGAGGGTGATGTAGAGGCATCGAATTTAGACGAAATTTATATCATTTTTAACCGTATGACTCCAAAGGGCTACTGTGGACACTCAATGAGTGTTTCAGATATTGTATGGGCAGAGGGACTGGGTACATACTTTTGTGATAGCGTAGGTTTTAAGCCCATCAAATTTGATGGCACAAAATGCGAGTGGAGGAAAAACAATGAGTGATCTATACAAAAATTTGAAGCAGGTCACCCCATGGGAAGAGATTCACTTCAAATGCACAAATTGTGGTGAATGCTGCAGACATGTAAAGCAACAAGTTCCTGTTGAGGCACTTGACGCTTACCGGATAGCTCGCTATTTGCGAAATCATGGTGAAGATATCCAATACATGGACGATTTTCTTGAAAAGTATGCGGAACCGGTTCTTTTGGACGAATGCGGATACTTCGTCTATTTTCTCAAAACAAGAGGAGACGATGATGCCTGCATTTTTCTTGAGGATAATCGGTGTCGGATTCATGCGGTGAATCCACGGGCATGCAGAACATATCCATTCGTGATTGAGCCTGACGAGAAAGGGAACTTTACCCACTGGATTTCTTGTGAACGGGAGCATCATTTTGTCGGTCCAATCGTTCATCCCAAACTATGGATAAAGAAACGGTTTACAGCCGGAGACAAAACGTTTCTGTATATGGATTTCAGTAAAGCAAAGGAGATTGCAATGCTTCTCAGAAAAATACCTGAGGATAGATTAGTCAGTGCTTTATTGCATTTTCAGTTTGCCAAATATGGAGGAATTGATCTGGATAAACCTTTTATTCCTCAGTACGAAAAGAATATGCAACAGCTTATTAAAAACCTCACACGGATGAGTAATGAATCTATGGGTTAATAGGAGGATAATCATGAAGCCATCAATAAATGATATTCTAGAAGGATTGGATGCGGAGAGGATCGGACTTGACGAATCATTTTCGTTTCACTGTACTCAATGTGGCAAATGCTGTCAGAACAGATCTGACATTTTGCTAAACCCGCTTGATTTATATCAGGCAGCCAAAGCAATGAATATCTCGATTCTAAAGTTTGTGAATGACTTTTGTGAAGCCTTTCCGGGAGAAAATTCACTATTTCCAATTATACGTCTGTTACCAAGAGGCGAAAGCAAAACATGTCCCATGTTAAAGGACAACAAATGTATAATTCATCATGCAAAACCCACTGTCTGTGCGATGTATCCCATTGGAAGGGGGATTCTAATGGGGTCCCATGAACACAGTTGGGATTTGCTTGGAGAAGACCGAATTGAATATATCTTTAGCAAACCGAATTGTGGTGATACAGCAGAATCTCATACAGTAAGAGAATGGCTTGAGCAGTTTGGGATACCGCTAGACAATGAATTCTTTGTAAAGTGGTGCGTTATTATGCGCGATGTGTCTGCTTGCATTGAGGTTCTATTTGAGAAAGAACAGGTGGAGGAGATTGTACATCTAGTTGAACTCTCGATTTTTAAACTGTATTTGGATTATGATTTAGAACAGGAATTCATGGAGCAGTTTGAGAAAAACATAAACGAGGTTCGATTTGCTTGTGTTTGTACTCTGCCAGAAGAAAGGAAGAGTATCAATGGCGGAAATATATAATAACTATCAAATCACACGCTTGGATGCAAGAGGGTGTTTTGTTGAGAGTCTATTTGATGCTTTTCCCATTGGAAAAATTCATCTGACATTTGCAAAATACGATCTCAGCCGTCCAAAAGGACAGCGCCAGACAAATAACATACAAATATACCTAAGTGTTGATGAGTTTCTGGAACTGTATCGAAGACTAGCTTGTGGTGAGTTGAGATTCCAATGGCAAAAGAAAAAAGAGAACAAAGATCAGACACCACTGTTTAGTCAGCTTGGCGGTGTGAGTGCAGAGAAATTGGCAAAACAGGGAAGAGCGAGAAAGGACGGAAAGAGTCTTTCCCGTACTGTGGAACTAATGATCAGCGACAAGGGGCTCATGTTCATTGCGAAAAGCGGACCGGGTGAAACAACAGGAACCGGGCTGATTGTACCAAAGTTTGGAAATAAGCCGGAAAATCATGTAGTGGTAAGTATGGATTTTGAGATGTTCAGTAAGTTCATTCTGATCACTCACGCACATTATCAAGCATGGTTAGCGTCTTGGTATATGCAGAATCCGATTCAGCCGGCGCAGAGAGTACAGAGGCCGGAATCGGTAGATGTGCAGGAGCAGAATTACGTGGACACGCCGATGTTCTAGGCCAGGGAGAATCATAAATATAATTAAGACGATTGAGCATCGGGATAATCCGGTGCTCTTTTTTGGTAGAAAGGGATGTTGAAAATGAAGTTTTGTCCTTATTGTAAAGCACGTATTTTAGATGAATCTATCCCGATTTGTTGCGGATGCGGGAGAGATATTTCTGGTGAGATGACAGAAACCGAAATTGAAATGAATGATGGTTATGATGGGTATTATGATGATTTGGATCCGATTGATAAAGGAGAGCAGCGAGGTGAACTGGACAAAGTCCTTATCCGTAATGTTATTTTGGTGATCGGTATTGTCGTGTTGATTATTTTGGTCTGTGTTATTGCACTTTTATTTTTGTAAGTAAGGATTCTTGTTGTAAATTGGTGCATTTAAGCGTGTAATGAGATAAAACAAAGAGAGAGGATGAAGAAAATGATTTATATTTCAAAAGGCGTTGTGTTAAATAATTCAACTGTGAAGAGTATTCGGGTAATGAGAAATGGGATGGTCTATCAGATGACTGGTAATGAAGCAAGGATTTGGCTTGACGGCAGATATGGTTTTCAAGAAGTGGCGAGTGAATCAGATAAATGCGTGCTGGAGCGTTTGGCAAAACTGAGCCTGGTAGAAATGGAAGAGACGGATTCTGATGTTTCAAGATACCGAATTTTGTGTCGGTGTGTCTGTGCGGCTACGAAAACAAAATGGTTCAGTTTACCTGTGGGTGGTATTCAAAAAGACATTTTAATCTGGTTAAAGAATGCCGGACTCAGGTTGACCACAGCAGAGTTGGTCTGTTTGCAGGAAAAAGGAATAAGACCTGAGGCAAGATATCTTCATGCTGAAAATCGGCAAGCGTTGGTGGAACTGATCTATACGGTGGATACAATAGCGGATAATGTATTGGAAAACCTGATGGAAAAGGCAGATCAGAGAGATAAAGTTGTGTATGCATTAGAAATGCTGCTTCGTAAGGAAAAAATGGTGATACTTTGATCACGAATAGAGAGTAGAATAGAATTGATTCGGACGAAATCGAAAGCAAATTTGAAAGTGAAACTGAGGAAAATTAATTGACTATTGAAAACCGACATGTTATACTTATAACAGTAAGTATCAAGGTTTCCAAACGGCAAACCATAGTTTTCAGAGTCACAAAGTGTCAATTAGCACCCACGTGCTTTTTGGCACTTTTTTTGTTTCTATCGATTTCGTCCTGCTGACTGCAGGCTGAAATAAAATATTAAATTGTTTGCAGGTGATCCCTGCAGGAAGGAGTACCTATGATTAAGGTAATTATCACACAGGCTGTCATATCTAAGGGTTATGACAACAAACCGGCAGTAAACATTACGCGAACCAATGAGTTATTGGCGGTAAGATTCAGAATCGGCAAGAGGGTTTATGATTCCAAAGCGGAGAACAATACCCGTTGGCTGAATTACTCGGTAAAGGGATTCGGACCAATCTGTGATCGAATCGAGAAGATGCAGCTCAAGGAAGGATCCTTTGTCAATCTGATTGGTCGACTGGATGAGGAAGTTTGGGAAGATCAGAAAATGCATGAAAAGAAGTCCGCACCGGTGATTATTCTGGAGGATATCGAGTATGCATCTTCCGGTGGAAAGTCGAAAGACAATGAACAGGGGACTAGTCAGAACACGGGGCGGGCAGCCAATGCAGGCAATCCAGCACCTTCGGCTACGGCTAACGCTGGCAACACTTACAGTGGATTTACCGGATATGAACCATTTGGCGGTAATTCATTCTTTGATCAAAACTAATGAGGAACTGAAAATGAATCTGGCGAATTAAGACGCACATGGGTTACGTAATGTATCTGCATGTGCGTCTTTTGACGTTTAAAGGAGGAGTTTTATGAACAATGAAGCATTTCAGCTTCTTTCAGAAGAGGAGAAAAATACGAAGTTCAAAGCAATATTGAACACCCGAACGGGAGGCTGTCTATCAAACGAGGAACTGAAGCATATTCTGCTTGCAGTCTCAGCAAATAAGCAGTATTGCATTAAAGTTTACATCGATAAGGATGCCTTTCAATCTGCATTACAACTGGAAAACGGGTATCGTGGGAAAACGATTCTTGGTCAAGCTCTGGCGAGTTATGGTACATCGACAGGCGAATTGTATAGTTGTACAAGACCGGCAGCGATTATTTCGCATAATCAGTTGGACGAGAATGCGGTTTATCATTTGTTGATTTTTATTCCACCGGAACGAATCCAGAAAGGATAATAAGTAATGATGCTGAACAATCGAAAAGAGAAAGTATCTTCTGCAATGCAGATGAAGAAAAAGAAGCATTTCTTATACGAAATGATTGTATGGTTGGCGCTTACGGTAGTTGTGATGTACATTTTCCGGTTGTGGCCAATCTTGTTGTTAATCATACTCGTAATGTTCATCGTATCAATGCGTTTACTGATTCTTTCATCGGAAACGGTAAAGAGTACTGATTCGAATCCAGTAACGGAAATGCCGGCACCAGCGATTGAACCGACAGAAAAGGACGTGATTGAGCTTGCATACGCTGTCATACTCAAACAGATTACGCGTTTAGTTTTCGTTGATTATCCGAATGCAAGGTGGGTCTGGGAGACGTCAAATGCGAAACAGCGGATTAAGGACGGTGATACCGTATTTATTCAGCTAAACCACGCCGGAGGATATCGTCGTGCGAGAGTCGTGATACAAAATCTGCAGGTGGTTGCAATTGATTATCAATCAAACAAACCGGAGAACAGTATCATGACTATGGTTGAGGAGCTTGCTGAGGAGGAACTGTTTGAAGTAGAAGAACCGGTTGAAAATTATGAACTGATGGCGTTTGAATGGGTAGAGAAATACACCATGGAGCTGAATAACCGTTGTAATGAAGCAATCGGTGAAGGGCTTATGGAAATTATGCTGACATCTGAAGAACTCCCGCAGAAAGAGAGCTGGCCGGATGTTTGCAAAGAGTTAAAGGCACTCGGTCTGAATGATGTTGAGGTCATGCCTGAGGGGATAAAACTAAACTTACGCAGTAATCTGCAGAAAGGGAATGATGAATGAGCACAAATGTAAATAATATTTTCAATTTCAGCCGCTCATTACCGGAGCCGTTTGACAAGTTGGTAAACAAAAAGGTCAAAGTATCATCTAAATATGGTAGTGGAACGGAAGCGACACTATGCGCAACGGTAATCAAAGCGGTTCATGCTGTTTGTAAATGTATGAGTGGAACAGGAGATGGTGCTGTAGGTATGATTGATCATCGATCTGTGGCGGAATATAAGTCAGCAGAAGGACCTGATGCATATCATCTGGTCGTATACAATGCCGACAACGGTTACGTAACAGCCAGTGTGTATGACAAAAATACAGAAATTGTGGAGACATACCTTTTGAACGCAGCGAATAGAGACGGAGCAGCCGTGATGATGGCAGTATTTCCTGAACTCATGAAAGATGATGAGTTCAAAGAAAACTACGAGGCATATTACGATGAATTTCAGAAGGGTTATCCGGATTTAAACAAAGCAACAGCGCATATGGCGATTCTTTGTGACAACGCATATCGCAGAGTGAAAGATGATGCCTGTGCAGCGCACGTAAAGGTGGAAGTGGATAAATCAGGAAACCTGATGAGAATATCTCAAACTCAGTTGGATTCCGGTGCATTCACTCCAGTGAGTGTCATAGCAGGAGAATTCACCATCTTTGCAAAGACCGGTCCGGCAAAAATAGTCAAGGCAACTTCCATTATTGAGCATAAGGATTTTGTCGGAAAATATATACTGAGTAACCGGCGGTTGACTCCGACAGAACTGGCGATGATACCTGTTTTACCGGAATGGTACATTATTCCGAAAGAGGTTGTGGATATCTGTAAGCACGCTCAGAAAACAACGGGAAAACCCACGCAGATGAGGAATTTCCTTCTCCGCGGGCCTTCAGGAACAGGAAAAACATTGGATGCGAAAGCCGTGGCAGCAGGTGTCGGGCGTCCGTATCTCAAATATACCTGCGGTTCTGATACAGAGATTATCAGTCTGCTTGGTATGTTTTATCCGGAAACCGAAGCGATGACCACCGGTGATGCTTTGCTTGACGCAGAGCGTGAATCGCTAATGAAAATGGGCGGTATCAATTACGCGAACGTGGCAAAGCTGATGAATCTACCGGATCTGGATGATATGGATTATGATCCTGCCGGGGTATATAAGGCATTGACCGGCGTTGAGAACGATGCTGCAACGTCACAGGATTGTATGGGGATTGTTCTCGATCGGGTGACGGAAAAAGTTCGCGAGCTGTCGAAGGAGGTTAAGACCGAAAACAATAGCGGACAGACCTACCGATATGTAGAGACCGATTTTATTAAAGCACTGAAAAATGGCTATGTGGTAGAGATACAGGAGCCATCGACAATTGCACATCCCGGCGTACTGGTTGGATTAAACTCCCTTTTAGAGCAGTCAGGTTCAATCACGCTCGCAACTGGAGAGGTGATTGAGAGACATCCGGATGCAGTGGTTATCGTGACAACCAACACGGATTATGAAGGTTGCAGAGCGATGAACCAGTCGGTTATCGACCGAATGAGTTTGATTTACGATGTGGAAACACCCACACCGGAAGTGATGGTTCAAAGAGCAATGTCAGTGACCGGAGCGAAGGATGAGTATCAGGTATCAAAGATGGTTCAGGTGGTGAATGATTTGGCACATTTCTGTAAGCAGAACAGCATCACGGATGGTTCTTACGGAATGCGAAGTCTGATTGATTGGATTGTCAGCGCAGAAATCACTGGTGATGTATATGAGGCAGCAAAGAATACCATCATCAGTAAAGCAACTGCGGATGAAAATGATCGTGCTGCTCTTATCAATACCATACTTGATCCAATCTTTGCTCCAAGGCGTAAGAGCGGAGTAGCCTAATCATCAGAAAGGAGGTTTGCCTTGTCATGGCAAGGATCAACCATAAATTAGTCATGCAACGCCTTAATGAGAAGCGGAGCAAAATAACAGATCGTCAATTCTTTACCTCCCGGTTAATGGGAGGTTATTTTGAAGATCTGGCAGCAGCAATGACACGGCGGTATCATTTTAACCGCCGTATCCGTGTTGTCCTGTTATGGAAACCGAAAGAGCCTTTCTTCGCAGAGACAAACAACCTGGTCATCCGGATTAATGCTGGACATCCAATCGTCACTAAGACCCGGGGGCGTGAAAATCGGTTTCAGCTCATTATGGGTGCTTTTACTCATGAGCTTGGGCATGTACTGTATACCAATTTTTTAGCAGGACAGACACATGTGAATTATCTTGCAGCGTATCGATGGTATCCGTCTGCGCCGGATTTGAAAACACTAGAAGACGTGCGTAATGAGAAAGACTTCTGGGAATATGTCAAGGATGATTCGAAGAATCTGGAAATAGTGCAGTATCTGGCTCATTATCTCGGGAATTTGATCGATGATGGATATGTTGAGAATCGGATGTTGATTGAGTTTCCTGGAAAACTGGGATTCGGTCTTGAGGTATTGCGAGATAATCAGTTCAAAGACATGCCTACCGTTACTCAATTGATCGAGAAAGAAGATGGCGAGAACCAGCATATCTTTGAGAGTATCGCACAAATGATTCTTTCCTATGTGAAATTCGGAGAAATCAAGTATGGTGATGAACCCTTAAGTGATGTGCGTATTCAGACGTTATTCGGAATGATCAGTGAACTCGATGAAGCCCTAACCTGTAACATGGGGAAAGATCGGTTAAAGACGGTTAATTTCATTATGATACGCTGTTGGGAGTATATGCGTGAGTTTTGCGAAGTATGCAAAAAGCGTCAGGAGGAAGCGCGGGCAGCAGGAGGAACTGAATCGGTAACGGATATCTTGGTTCAGATACTGAAATCAATCAAAGGGACTTCAAACGCTGGTATGGGAAGCGAAAGCCCCATCGCAGAAGGTTCCGGTTCTGGTGGAGGCTCTGTAACAGCAAAAGCTAGGGCCAAAACTCATGGTGACGCGATAACAACTGAGTCTGCTGCGAATGAAAGTAGCCCTCAGACTGAGAAGGAAAGTAACGAAAAATCATCTGAGTCTGGAGAAGATTCAAATGATGAGGAGCAGGAGGATGTTCCTGTTTCCGGATCGTTGACAGCCCCAGGAAAACAGGAAGTGACGTCAAAAGAGAAAGGACGTATTCCGTATCACCAGACACATGAGATTTTCACTTCATCGGAGGGTTCAGTCGAACGAGACGAGGAATACAAGAGGGAACAGTATGAAGCTGCAGCAACCGACATAGAACGTATACTGAATGAAATGGCACACAAAAAAGCCTGTGAAGAACTTGAGAATGAACGAGTCAGAGAACTGAATGAATCTGCTCAGAATATTTCTTATGGTGATGTACATTCAGGCATTAATGTTCGTGTGAATCGTATTGCTTCAGTCGATGAGGAATTAGTGGATCAGTATAATTATATTTCCGGTCCATTGCTTTCCATTTCGCACCATCTTCAAAACAGTATCCTAAAGCAGCTCAAGGAAAAACGCCGGGGAGGTAAGCTATCCGGTCTTATGACAGGATCACGCCTAGATACCCATGCGTTATGGCGTAATGATGGAAAGGTATTTTATAACAAAAGCCTACCGAATGAAATTCCTGAGTTGGCAGTCGGACTCCTACTAGATGAGTCAGGATCAATGTCCTCAAATGATCGAAGTACATACGCAAGAGCAGCGGCGATTATTCTCTACGATTTTTGCGAAAGTCTGGGGATTCCGGTTATGGTATACGGACATTCCACCGGGTATGACCAAAAACGTCTGGTAGAACTGTATTCCTATGCGGAATTTGATGGCTTTGATCAAGATGATAAATACCGATTGATGGATATCGGCTCCAGAGGAAGCAATCGGGATGGAGCTGCGCTTCGATATGTTGCGGAGAAACTGGTGAAACGCCCAGAAGAAGCAAAGTTACTGATCCTTGTTTCTGACGGACAGCCAGCAGATTACGGATATTCCGGAACTGCAGCTGAGGAAGATCTTCGCGGAATCAAACAGGAATATAAACGCAAAGGAATCATTTTCGTTGCTGCGGCAATTGGTGACGATAAAAAGAACATCGAGCGGATCTATGGTGATTCCTATCTCGATATTACGGACTTAACACAACTGCCCACTAAGCTGACCGCTGTGGTCAAGCGACATGTGAGAGTATAACTAAATCATAGTTTAGGATGGGCAGCTGGAAGTTCTTCAGTTGTCCATTCTATTTAGAAAGGACGTGTTTTATGCATTATCAAGCATTATTAACAGTAGAACTTCCAACAGTAAAACGTGATCCTGAGTATGATCTTGATGAAAATACTGTTTTAGTTAACATTGATTATCACTGGTAAGAGAGGAGAATCGAGATGGGGAGTGTAGTAAATTATGAATCATGTCCTCAGTGCAAAGGTGAATATGTGGAGGATTTCAATTATCGGACAGGAGAAGAAAAAAGGATCTGCTTTCGTTGCGGAAGACGGGAAAAATGGAAACATGTGATTGACGAATCGGGAGAAGCGGTTCTTGATGAACAAGGAAATTGCGTGATGGAATACTCGTTACAAGAGGGGTTCGGCTGCGCAAAAGTTTTGTATAAGGATGGATTTGGACAATTCATCAACTTCAACGAGCCACTCAATGAGGAGTACAAGACAAAGTTTCTGGAATGGATGAAGGATGATAACCTTGATGTAAAAGGTTGTTATCTGACTTCATGGGATACAGATAAGCAAGAACTCATCGCTGTGTTCGGAACATTACCTGTGGTATTTGATCCTGCAGAATCAGGAGGAGATGATAATGAAGGTTACACATGTGTATCTGGAGGATGAAGCTGTCCTTGTTCCGGGACATCTGATCAGGAGAGCGTTTCATCGGTCTATATTTTATCCGTTTGATAATCGGTGTGGATATAGCAGTCAATACATCACAAAAGAAACAAAACTGGTTGCGTTTAACAGGGATGCTTACCGAGCTTTCTATCAGGAGAAGTATCCGACAGGTACCAGAGTTGCTGTGATGGAGGTAAAAAGTTTAGGGCGCACGGTGGAGTACGGAACAATGGTGACTGTAGATCGGGTAGATGATCAATGCTTCATCCATTGCTTCTCCGATCAGGGGAGATATATCCGGTTAGAACCTGGTGTTGATACATTTCGACGACAGGACGAGGAGCAATTTGTTCAATAAAACTAAAATAGAAAAATTCGTATGTGTAATACATACAGAGGGGAAAAAACATATGACAACGGAAAGAAAAAGACTTGCGGAAAACAATATCAATCTGGCGCGTTATGTTGCGAATCAGTATCGAAATACAGGAATGGAGCAGGAGGAATTGGTCTCCATAGCTTTTCTTGGTCTGGTTAAAGCAGCTGCAACCTTTAATGAAGAAAGGGCAAGCTTTGCTACATATGCAGTGCCAACAATACGCAATGAAATCCTGATGTGTTTGCGAAAGAAAGAAGTCAGCACAGTGAGTATGGATGCTCCAGTGGCTGATGGAATTGCAATTGTTGATACATTGGGATGCTGCTCGGAGGAACTTGACGCACTGGAAAACAGTATGTTTCTCAGTCAGAGTAT
>JAFSBP010000352.1 GCA_017437205.1 Lachnospiraceae bacterium | reverse complement strand
AGCGAACTGTAATAATAGTCTCCGCATCATTATTATACCATCACAACAACAAAAACCTGAACAACTGCCAGTTCACTCATCCACATTTTTTAGTTACACATTCATCTTTTCTGTTCTTCCGGTGAACCACCGAAGAAACGTAATAAGAACTTATAGATTAAAAAGATTTTATAGAATACTCAAATTATAAGCGTTTCTGTACTGCATGTCAATCAAATAACAGCTGTTATATGACCACTATTTTATTTTCAGTTAATTACTTTTAGCGAACTACAAAAAAGCACCGCTCCAATGGCTTATGTCGGAGACAGTGCTTTCAATTCCTCATAGGTACGGTACAACGGAAAAATTAATTATCTTGAAGCCCTTTTGTTTATGTTTCAATTCCTCTTAGGTATAGTACAACAGCAAAGTATATACTCCCGATAAGAATCAGAAGGGAAAGTTTTAATTCCTCATAGGTATGGTACAACTTGCTAGACTGAACAAGGCTGTTGAAGGTGATATTGTTAAGTTTCAATTCCTCACAGGTATGGTACAACGTAAATATATCGTATTTGGACAAAGTCGAAAAGAAATCGTTTCAATTCCTCACAGGTACGGTACAACAACTGAATTTATCAGAAGTCTTATTCTCATTATACTCCTTTTTCTTCGTTTTTCAACGGTTTTCATTTGAAAAGTCACTATGCCTTAGTCAAGAATTCCTTTCTTTACAGGTTCCCCTAAAGTGGTTGGGTATGAATCAGCATTTTATCGCAATTCTCCCCTCCTCAATAGTATCTATATCCAAAAACTGGCACGGAGGATACCTGTTCATGGCGATTTTCTTCTGATTATCACTAAAATAGTATCTCTATGAAAAAAGCTTCCGAAAAGATACCAGAGTCCAAAGATTCTCGGTATCTTTCCGGGAAGTTTTTCTATATAGATACTTTCACTAACCGGGGCATACTCCCCCTTGCTGATTTAAGTACCTAATAGGGCTTTTTTCTATAATAAATAACATTTAGATGATCTGCTCAAACAGTGGGATCATGGTCTGGTCTGCCACGTTCACAAGACCGAGGTCTGACATCTTCACCGATGGGATGACCGGAAGCGCCAGGGATACGATTCGAAGTAGCGGATTTACCGGCACAGTCAGTCCCATGCCTTTCTCAATTTCTTTCATCTTCGCAGCTTCGACTGCCAGTTCCTCTGCATCCAGTTTCGTCATCAGTCCGCCGACTTCCAGACGCAGTGTGTTAAGTACCTCACCGTTTTTCACTGCCGTCATACCGCCGCCCTGTCTGATCAGTTCGTTGGCGGCTACCACAGCATCCTGTGGATCGAAATACACGATCGTCAGGTTATGAGAATCATGGGACACGGTGGATGCGATCGCTCCCTCTTTTAAGCCGAAGTTTTTCACGATACCGAGACCAATCGTTCCTTTGCCGTAACGGTTCAAAACCGCAACATACGCCATGTCTTCACCCAGAAGGATCTGACCGTTTTTCGTATCGAAATCTACAGCACTCTTAACTGTTACACTGGAATCTTTCGTCAGATATTCCATAATATTTACGCTGATAGGGCCTTCGTCCACCGGTGCTTTAATCGTCACATCATCCACAGTCACCGTTCTCAGGTTCATGGAGTTTCTTGTTTCGATCTCGTAGTCTCGGTCTTCAATCGGTTCCACTAACTTACCGTCTTTTGCGACGACTTTTCCCTCGTAAAATACCACGTCTGCCCAGAGAGTCGTAATATCTTTTGTCAGAACCATATCCGCCACATAGCCTGGTGCAATGGCGCCGAGATGTGCCACACCGATCTCGCGGGCCGTATTGATCGTTGCGCTCTTAATCGCAGCAACCGGGTCCATGCCACAGGCTACGGCTTTTCTTGCCACCGCATTCATATGTCCTTCATGAAGCAGATCATCGCTCTCACGGTCGTCGGTACAGAGTGTCAATGTATCAAAGAATTTGCAATCCTTTACGCCGTTCCAGATTGCTTCAATATTTTTTACAATGGAACTCTCACGGGCATCTACATACATGCCCATACGAAGTTTCTCAAGCGCTTCCTCGCTGCCTCTCGTCTCATGGCAGGTATATGGGCCGCCGCAAAGATACGCGGAAAGATTTCTTCCGCTGACACTCGGTGCATGTCCCTGAAGATAAAGACCAGCTTCCTCTGCCGCTTCAATAATATCCATCATACGATCATCACCGTTGATCACACCAAGGAAGTCCATAACCTCTGCGAGACCAACCACACGTTCCAGTTTTGCCAACTCGCGGATCTCGTCTGCGAAGAATTCTGCGCCTGCATTTTCGCAGCCCGGAACAGCCGGCACACAGCTCGGAATATCCACCAGCTGACGCATCGGAAGACCTTTGGCACTGTCGTGCATATAGCGGACACCTTCAACACCGTATACATTTGCCAATTCATGCGGATCATGGATAATCGTTGTTGTTCCATGCGGCACGATCACTTTTGCAAGGTTTCTAGGCACCATCATGGAGCTTTCAATATGAACATGCGCATCCACAAAGCCAGGGATCAGATATCTTCCCTCTCCCTCAAACACCTCTTCCGCATGGTACGGACCATTCAGTTCGTCACGTTCCACGTGAGCTACAAAACCGTCTTTCACGTAAACCACCGCCGGATAGATCTCACCGGTAAACACATTTACAAGCTGACAGTTCTTAATTGCCAGATCAGCCGGAATCTTACCCATAGCGGCTTTCAATAAATCCTTTTTATTCTTTGGTTTTAACTTATACAAGATAATACCCCTTTCTATCCACTACTGTCCCATCAGTCTCTGATAATTT
>JAFSBP010000351.1 GCA_017437205.1 Lachnospiraceae bacterium | reverse complement strand
GGACTTTCCGTACTGATGCGTCATCAGACCGGAAGAGAGTTTGTTTTTGAGGACGCGCAGACAAAGTCAGTGGCAGTGGTGCGGATCAAGATAGAAGCATTTACCGGAAAGCGTAGATGAGTTGAAGGGAGAATTTCGATGGAGAAGAAAAACATTCAAATCAATATCAACGACTTTCCCTCTGAACTTCGCTTTGCCCTGACCGGAGCGAATATTTATGACAGCAGCTGCCACTCCAATGCAGAGGTGTTATACAGTGATCATGGGTACTACATCAAAATAGATGGCAGGGGCGAATTGAAGGAGGAGGCCGCACTGACCGAGCTTTTTTCAATGAGAGGAATGGGCGCAGAATTTATCAAATACGTCTGCGCTGACCGTGATTATTTGGTGACCCGTGAGGTGACAGGCGAGGATATGACGCATTACAGCGATGAGCCGGAACGGCTGTGTGAAATCTTGGCAGCAGCACTCAGGGAACTCCATGAGCGGCCGCTTAGCGGAGTACCGGTTTCTTTTCGGCAACGGAGATATTTAGAGTCGGCGACCGGAGATTTTTCCCGGGGATATTATGATGAGGGCGTATTGACGAAGCGTTTTCCTATCGGTTCCAAGCAGGAAGCATGGGAGATTATGCAGGCGAATAAGCACCGACTGAAATGCGACACGCTGATCCATGGGGATGCCTGTCTTCCGAATCTGATCATGGAGAACGGAAGGTTTAAGTCGTTTATTGATTTCAGTCTGGCCGGTTCGGGGGATCGGCATATCGATCTGTATTGGGCGATTTGGTCGCTTCAGTACAATTTGGGGACGGAAGAATATACGGATAGATTTTTGGATGCTTATGGAAGAGAGTATGTGGATGAAGAGATGTTGCAAGTAGTGGCGGCGTTTGAATTGTTTGGATAATGGGAGGCTGTATATGACGATTAATGAATACCAAAAACTGGCAATGACCACCTTGAACCCGGAGCTTTCCCCGAAGGATGTTCTGATCAACGGAGTGATGGGGCTTTGCGGTGAATCCGGCGAGGCGATTGATCTGGTGAAGAAGCATCTGGCGCAGGGACATGAGCTGAACAAGGAGCAGTTGGCGAAAGAGCTGGGCGATATCGCTTGGTATTTGGCGGAGACGGCCACAGCCATCGGTTATCCGCTGGAAGAGATTTTGCAGATGAATATTGATAAGCTGAAGAAGCGCTATCCCGACGGATTTGCGGTGGAGAGGTCGGTAAACAGATGATCATCAGTGCAAGCCGTAGAACCGACATCCCCGCCTTCTATTCCGAATGGTTTTTCAATCGCCTGAGAGAGGGCTATGTTCTGACCAGAAATCCGATGAATTATCATCAAATCAGTAGAGTCAGTCTTTTGCCGGAGGCGGTTGACGCGATCGTGTTTTGGACGAAAAATCCGACACCGATGCTTCCGCGGCTGGGGGAGTTGGAAAAATATCCTTACTATGTTCAGTTTACACTGACTTCCTACGGGCCGGAGATAGAGACCGGACTGCCCTCGAAAAATCAGGTGATCATTTCTGCGTTTCAGACGTTGTCAAAGGAGATCGGGAGGGAACGGGTTGTTTGGAGATATGATCCGATATTCTTTTCAGACCGTTATACGATGGAATATCATTGCAAATATTTCAAGGTGCTGGCTTCAAAGCTGAGTCCCTACACCGAAAAATGCACGGTGAGTTTTCTGGATTTGTACCGGAATACGGAGCGCAATCTGAAACCGTTCGGATTTGTGCCGGATGATCTGAAGATGCAGGAAGAATTGTTGGAGCGATTTGCGGAGATTGCAAAAGAATGTGGGATCGATATTGACACCTGTGCAGAACCCCATGATTTTGACCATTTGGGTGTGGGACATGCACGCTGCATTGATCAGGAGCGGATAGAGCGAATCAGTGGAACCAAACTGAAGGTGGGGCGCGACAGAAACCAGAGGGCGGCATGCGGCTGTGTGTCCAGTGTGGATATCGGGATGTACAATACCTGTTTGAACGGGTGTCGCTACTGTTATGCGAATTATCAGGAAAGCATGATTCAAAGGAACTTTAGGTCGCATGATCCGAAGTCACCGTTGCTGTTTGGGAACGTGACCGAGGGGGATGTGATTAAGGAGCGAAGGTAAGCTGTAGTTCATAAATTAGGGAACGTATTTTGATAGAAAGGCGGTAAAACTGTGGATAAAGGTGTAAAGCTTGAACCGGGAATCTCTCCGGTTTTGCAAGAAATTAAGAATATATTGGATACTGCACGGAGAATTGTCGCTCGACAAGTAAACAGTGAACTATTGAACGCTTATTGGAATATTGGGCGCATTATTTGTGAGTATGAGCAGTCCACTTCGACAAGGGCAGATTACGGAAAACAGACACTTAGGATTTTATCCAAGGAACTTACGAAAGAATTCGGCAAAGGTTTTTCTGTGTCTAATATTCAATTTATGCGTCGGTTTTATCAGACATATCAAATTCAACAGACAATGTCTGTTAAATTGAGTTGGTCACACTATTGCGAATTGCTTTCGATTTCTGATCCGGACAAGCGTAGTTTCTACGAGAAGGAGGCTGTGAATTCTAACTGGTCTGTCAGAGAATTAAAGCGACAGATTGAAAGTTCCCTTTTTGAACGCCTGCTTCTTTCTCATGGAGAGATTAATAAGGAAATGGTACTTTCACTTGCAATGAAGGGTAATGAGATTGCGAAACCGGAAGATATTATCCGTGATCCATACGTGTTTGAGTTTCTGGGATTGCCGGAGAACAAACCATTAATGGAAAGCGATTTGGAGCGTGCATTGGTACAACAAATCGAAAAGTTCCTGTTGGAACTTGGTCGTGGATTTATGTTCGTTGGGACGCAACAGCGGGTGACACTTGGAAATCATCACTATTATGTTGATATGGTTTTTTATAACAAAATTCTGCGTTCATATGTTCTTATCGAACTTAAGACGACAAAACTGATGCCCGAAGCGGTGGGACAGCTTAATATGTATCTAAACTATTATGCAAACGAGATTAATGACAGTGATGATAATCCACCTATCGGCATTATTCTCTGCACAGAAAAAATAGTATTGATGCTGAGTATGCCCTCGGTGGTCTCTCTAACAATTTGTTTGCATCCAAATATGTTCTTTATATGCCAGACAAGGAGCAATTGATCGCCGAGGTCGAAAAGGTCTTGGAAAAGTGGCATGAGGATGGCAAAGCATAAAAGCGAATCACAAAAGAATTAGAGGTACACCATGTCAAAATTATTTTGGGAGGCCATTCCCGGCCTTCAAGTCAACGATGAACAACGCGCTCTGTTTGATCGTGTGGAGATTGAAAAGGTAGTTTCCACCCGCGACCGCAGTGCGATCAAAATTTATATTCACTCCGAGCGCTTAATCCACAAGCGAAATGTACTTCAGATGGAGGCGGAGATCAAAAAGCAGCTATTTCCCGCGGCGGACACGAGGGTGTCCATTGTGGAGAAGTATTCTTTGTCTGCCCAGTATACGCCGGAGAATCTGATGAGGGCTTACGAGGACAGTATTCTGTACGAGCTGAAGCCCTATAGTCTGGTGCTTTATAACCTGATGAAGAAGTCTCGCTGGGAGTTTACGGACGCCCACGTATGTCTGATGCATTTGGACGATGCGCTGGTGGCCCGCAGTAAAGCAGGCGAGCTGAAGCGCATTCTGGAAAAGATTTTCATGGAGCGCTGCGGTACCGATCTGGACGTACGCTTTCAGTATGAGGCAGTAGAGAGTCACAAGGACAATTCTGTCGAGGAGCGTCGCCAGGCTGAGGAGATTTTGCGCCGTGCAGGAAAGACCATCGGCGAAGATGGAATGATGGTGCTTAACGAGTCTTCCGGTGCGGATGCGCAGTCTGGCGTGAAAAGCGAGACAGGAGCGAATGCATCTGCTAAAGAGAAGGCAGCAGGCGGCACGGGAAAGACTGCGGCCGGTCAGTCTTCTAAAGCCGCAAATGCAAACGGTCAGAGTTCCGGTCAGGGTAGCAAATTCGGCGGAAAGGACAGTTTTGGCAACCGCAAGTCGGCCTTTAAGAAGAAACCGAAGAACGACGATGTATTGTTTGGATATGATTTCGACGATCATTCCACGGCTATCAGCGATATCACGCCGGAGATGGGAGCGGTGGTGATCAACGGTCAGGTCATTGCGCTGGAGGCGAGAGAACTGCGCAGCGGAAAGACGATTTTGGT
>JAFSBP010000350.1 GCA_017437205.1 Lachnospiraceae bacterium | reverse complement strand
CCCGCGACTCTGGTCAATATGGGACTCTATGGATTGTTCGTTCTCGGCTATTTCTTCTTCGTGCAGGGCATGACTTTGGTTGACGGAGAGCTGGTGTTTACCGGAGCGAAGTTCACCGGAGCGACGATGGGCGCGATCATGTGTATGTGCGCGTTCTTTGCACAGGGCGTTCATCCCAGAAACGTGTTCCCGATTATGATCGGTTACGCGGTAGCTTCCCTCCTGCCGTTCACTCTGTACGCAACCGGCGTGGTAGATGCACAGAGTTGGACGCTGACCACTCAGGGAATTCTGGTAGGTATGTGCTTCGCCAGTGGTCTGGCACCGGTAGCCGGAAAGTATGGCTTTGTTGCCGGAGTGATCGCAGGAATGATGCATGCGTTCTTAGTTACTTCCGTACCGCTTCTGCACGGCGGCTTCTGCCTGTATAACGGCGGATTTACCGCAGGTATCGTGGCGTTCCTTATCGCACCGGTACTGGAAACATATGCGAAGGTGAAGAATGAGGACTGACAAGTGTCATTGGCCAAATTATAGGTTTTTGTAAAATGAGGGAGGAAACTCCCTCATTTTTATAGAACGCAAAAATTTCTGCGTTAAAAGCTTCTTTTGATCTCATTCAGGATCCGAATTGCAGACACGGTCATCTCCTCGGTCATGACCGGGCTTTCCGTAAGGCCCTTTTGGATGCACTCAGCCACGTGGTCGATCTCGTAGACCAGCTCGTGGTCGCAGGGGTAGGACAAGGTTTCCTTGGTGCCTTCGGAATGATGGATGGTGGCTTCTCTTGCTTTCCAGTAGGAGGGGATTTCCACATATCCCTTTTCACCGTACAGATAAGCGGTGTGTTTGGTCTGGGCCGTGATGCTGGTTTTGTTGACAGCCAGAAGTCCGTTCTCCAGAAGCATGTTGATGACAAACTGATCCTCCACGCCGGAGGGGGACATGGTGCATATGCCGGAAGCCTTGGAAACCGGGCAGTCAAACAGGTACATCAGGAGCTGAAGGCTGTAGATGGCGTTGCCGTAGAAGGGTCCGCCGCCCTTGGAGGCGTCGAAAAACCAGTTGTTGTAGCCCGGATCAAAGGAGCTTGAGAAATCTGCCATGGTGATGCGTCCCAGTTCGCCGGCCTTTATGCGGGCCTTGATTTCCTGCATGACAGGGAGAAATACCACCTTTTCGGCCTCCATGAGAAAGAGTTTTTTTTCTTTTGCAAGGGAAAAGAGATCCCGGGATTCCTCCTCCGACAGGGTGAAGGGTTTCTCACAGAGCACGTGATGGCCGGTTTCCAGGGCCATGCGAGCATAGGTGTAGTGGAGACTGTTGATGGTAGAAATGTAGATAATTTGAATATCGGGATCCTCCATAAGGTCCTCGTAGCTTCCGTATGCCCGGGGGATCTGCCACTGGTCCGCTTTTTCCCGGGCCTTTTTTAAATCTCTGGAGGCCAGAGCCAGGACCTGACTGTCCTTGGAGCTTCGGGCTGCCGCTATGAAACGGGGCGTGATGGATGAAGTGCTGATAATTCCGTAGTGGATGGACATAAGAATTCTCCTTTATATTGTGAGTAGGCATTCTTTTCTTCTATTTAGCATAAAGGACCTCCCCTGTCAATGCTTATTCCAGTTCTCTAAAAACAATTTGCTATTTTTGGAGTTTTGGAGTATAAAATATATGAGAACAACGATAACAGAGAACGCCATGCAAAGGAGAATATAATGCAGCGAGAATGGAAAGCTTCATATCAACATAAACAGACGGCTGGTCAAAAAGCCGCCACAGAAAAGAAACAGACTGCGAAGCCGGAACCCCCTGTTTCCCAGCAATCTAAACTCTGCCCAGCCTTCGGACGTTGCGGAGGTTGTACCCTTTTAAATCTTTCCTATGAGGAGCAGCTTGCGAATAAGCAGAAGAGAGTGACGGAACTTCTTAAGCCCGTTGGTAAGCTGGACCCCATCATCGGAATGAAAGGATCCCCATGGCATTATCGGAATAAGGTTCATTGGGCCTTTGGGACCGACCGAAAGGGGAAAATCATTGCGGGCACCTACGAGGAGAGTACACATCGCATTGTGCCGATCAATTCCTGTAAGCTGGAAAACGAGACAGCGAACCGGATACTCTGTACGATCCGTGATTTGATGCCTTCATTTCACCTGACCGCGTACAATGAAAACACCGGCAGAGGCTTTCTGCGCCACGTATTGATCCGTACCGCTCATCAGACAGGACAGGTGATGGTAGTTTTAGTGGTGGCGACGAAGGTCTTCCCCGGAAAGAATAATTTTATCCGTGTGCTTCGGGAAAAACATCCGGAGATCACCACGATTGTGTTAAACTACAACGATAAATTCACCAGCATGGTGCTGGGTGAGCAAAATACCGTCCTCTGGGGCAAAGGTTACATTGAGGACGAGCTGTGCGGAAAACGGTTCCGTATTTCTCCGCACTCCTTCTATCAGATCAATTCCGTGCAGACGGAAGTGTTGTACGGTACTGCCATCGAACTGGCAGGCTTGACCGGAAAAGAGCGGGTAATCGACGCTTACTGCGGTGTTGGCACCATCGGAATCATTGCGGCGGATAAGGCAGGAGCCGTGATCGGCGTGGAGCTGAACAAAGCGGCGGTGCGTGATGCCATCGGAAACGCGAAGGCCAATGAAGTGAAGAACATCTCTTTCGTGTGCGGGGACGCTGGCGAATATATGGAGGAACTGGCGGCCGCCAGTGAACGGGCCGACGTGGTTCTCATGGATCCGCCCAGAACCGGCAGCAGTGAGGCGTTCATCCGCAGTTTGTCGGTGATGAAGCCGAAGCGGATCGTCTATGTATCCTGTGAACCGGAGACGCTGGCCAGAGACCTTGAGGGATTGAAGAAAATCGGTTATCGGGCGAAAAAAATTGTGCCTGTGGATATGTTCCCTGGCACGGAAGCGACAGAAGTGGTATGTCTCTTGGGGCGGGCAGGAAACTGACACAAGAGCAAAAGGATGGAATATATGCGGGGATCCTCAACGTGGGGTCTCCGTTTTTGCGTGTTATGACTCAAAATACCCAAGTTCATTTACCTTTTCAAACCATCCCTTGCAGGTCGTTCTCAAATTCAATGCACTTTTCACCAACTCGCCCATGAGGGAGACAATAGACACATTTAGTTCAAGGTTGAAGCCGTCCACGGCGGGGATGAGCCAGCCGTACATATCGATCATACCGCTCTTGCTGGCGTTGATCAGCACCTCCTTCTCCAGTTCCGGGGTATGCATGATTTCTGCATTGCCCCGAAGATATGCGAGGGCGGCGATCATCGCGTAGCAGCCCCAGTCGGACACGGTGGCGGTGATCAGGTGGTCGGCTTTGGTTTTCGCTGCGATTCCTCCACCGCAGCCGCAATTGCACCCGTTTTCTCCGGCATAGGGGATTGAGCGCTTTAAGGTTTCGCTGATGGTACCCATACCGATCTCGTTGCCAAGGTCTCCGATGGCAATGTTTAGTACGTGAAGTTCCTGAAGCTTTTCAAAAAGAACATCCTGTTTCGCTTCCAATTCGGTGACATTAAGGCCCACTGCGTTGTGATACTGTCCTTTTTCGTTTGCACCGGGACATTCGATACTGATGACAGCGGAGGGCATGGCCGTTTTGATGAGTGCGTCGGCTTGGGCTTTGGCCTCGCAGGAGTCTTTCGTAAAGTAAACCACGCCCATTGAGACCGGGATTTCGCGGAGTGCATTTAAATCTTCAAAGAGATGAAGCCCGACGCAGGCGGACAATTGCTCCACTGCTTTTTGGTTATCTTCCGGGCAGATGACCACCGGCTTCGCATTGAATGCTTTTACCAATGCGCGGCAGAGGAGCATGGTACTCACGATACCGTCCATCTCTGCCTTTTTGTATGGACGAAGAACGAAACCTGTCATAATATATACGAAATCGCCGTCATTCACAGCGCCTATCAGCTGTGTGGCAGCGTTCATGCATAAGGGCGCGCCGGTATATTCTCTCGCCGCATGATAAAGTATTTTGCATACACCGTATCCTCTCGGATCCAAATTGGCGAGGTCGTCCAGGCTTTGACCGAGATTCAAAACGGTTAATTCTTGCTGTGTCATATGTTTTTCCTCTCTAGTTTGTCTTATAGTGTTGATTTTAGCAGAACATGAGCGTATAATCAAATTCGATAATAAAGATGTTGATTATATAAAAACACTTATGAGGAGATGCCAATGTTTAATCACATGCACTATGTATATACCGTATATGAGGAAAAATCATTTACCAAAGCGGCGCAGAAACTATATGTTTCCCAGCCGGCACTCTCCGGTGCCATAAAAAAGCTGGAGATCGAGTTGGGGTATCCGATCTTTGACCGCGGAGGAAAAGAGGTCACCCCAACTGAGCTGGGAATGAAGTACATCAAGGCAGTGCAGGAGATTTTGGTGATCCAAAAGAACCTGGAATGCGAAGTGGATGATCTGATCAATTTGCGCAAAGGGAGTATACTTCTGGGAGGGACAACGTTTATCGTCTCAAATCTGTTGCCGGAGGTGTTAAAAAAGTTCGGGAAAAAATATCCGGAGATAGAGATGCAGATTCTGGTGGAGCAGTCCACGGTTCTGCGTGAAAAGCTGGAGAGCGGTCTGTTGGATCTAGCTATCGATAACGCGCTGACCCATGATCCGGATTATGAATATATTTTGCTGTTTAAGGAGCATATTCTGATTGGTGTGCCTAAGGAAAATGAAGTGAATGAACGTTACCGGGAGTATCAGATTCCTGCGGAAGTGATAAAGAGTGGTCGCTGTGATTATGATGCGCTTCCGAAGCTTCCCATCAGCGCACTGAGGGATGAGAAGTTTATTCTGCTAAAAAGCGGCAACAAGATGAGGCAAATGTCGCACAATATTTTTGTGGAAAGCCACATTTCTCCGAAGATATGCTTTGAATTTGATCAGCTGATGACTTCCATCAGCTTTGCGAAAAGTGGTCTCGGCGCCTGCTTTTTGACCGACACGATCATAAAGTATGTGGAACCCTGCGAGGAAATCACCCTCTATCAGCCGGATACCGGGTTTTGTGACAGAGAGCTTTATCTGATGTATAAGAAAAATAAGTATCTGTCAACGGCGTGCAGGGAACTGATGATAACTCGTGATTAAAAAGCAGTGTAGTTTGTGTAGTCGCTGAAGGGTTATTTTATAGAGACTACACGCAAAACTCGTGTACTGTATTCTGTGTAGTTTGTGTAGTATGTGAAAGCAAAAAATAAGTGATATGATTGT
>JAFSBP010000349.1 GCA_017437205.1 Lachnospiraceae bacterium | reverse complement strand
TGCCGTGATCTATATGGATACATGGTATATGTGGATAAGGTGAGGGAATTCGCGAGGGATTATCCGCTGGAAAAAGCGGTGGAAATGGCGATTTCGTACTGCATCCGAAATGATATTCTGGCAGAGTTTCTTTCAAAACATCGCGCGGAGGTAATGAGCATGAGTATCTTTGAGTATAATCAAGAACTGCATTTCCGCCAGATCGCGGAGGAAAATCAGGCAGTCGGTTGGGAAAAAGGAAAGGCCGAAGGAAAGGCCGAAGGAAAGGTGATGGCCACGCTGGCTAATCTTAGAAGTTTGATGGAGACGTTGGGCATGACGGCAGAACAGGCCATGACTGCATTAAAAATTTCTAAAGAGGAGCAGGAAAAATACAAGGAGCTGCTGAAACAGTGACAATGACAACATGGCGGGTGAGTTTTTTCACCCGCCATGTTATCGCTTACGGCCTCATTCCCAGACCGCCCTCCAGCGTGATGGTCTCGCCGGTCATGTACTTAAAGTCCGGATTTGCCAACTGTACGCACACGCGGCCGATGTCTTTTTCCGGATCGCCGAAATAGCCCATGGGCGGGGTATGTACATTTTTCTCAAATGCCTCAGGGAAGGCATTTTTAAAGTTTTCCAGCTGTGCTGTCCAGGCCAGAGGACAAATAATGTTTACGTTGATACCGTCACGGCTCCACTCGGTCGCAGCCGCACGGCTCAAGCCGCGGATTCCTTCCTTGGCGGCAGCATAGGCACACTGGCCGTAGTTGCCGAAGAGTCCTGCACCGGAAGCGAAGTTAATCACGCTACCGTGGGATTTGGCCAAATAGGGATAGCAGGCCTGCATATAGTGGAAGGTCGCATAAAGACCCGAATAGAGGGCCAGATCGAACTGGTCCAATGTATGGTCAACTAAAGTCACGCCGGAAGCAGAGGCCTGTGCATTGTTGATTAAGACATCAATACCGCCGAATTCAGCGACAGCCTTTTCAACGACCATGGCGGCGGTGGCAGCATTGTCTGCTCCTGCCGAGATATCCGCCTGAACGGGCAGGACCTTAACCCCATAGAGACGTTCAAGTTCCTCCTTTGCCTCGTCCAGCTTTTTTACATTGCGGCCGGTGATCACAATGTTCGCGCCTTCCTTTGCGTAGGCGATCGCGATACCGTAGCCGATGGAACCTGCGGAGCCGTCAGAGAGGACTGCGCGGCCGCCGCCGGTGATGAGTACTGTTTTTCCGGTTAAAAATCCCATAAGTTTACCTCCTCTGAATAATTATTGTAAAGACCGATCTCAAAGAACGAGACTGGGCGCATTATATACTCTGGCAGCATACTCCTGGTCCAACAGGTAAAGTCCCTTCGGATCCTGACCGAACAGCTTGTAACGGCTGATCATGGTATTTGCGGAGTCTTCCTCCTCCATCTGCTCATCCACGAACCAGTCAAGGAACTTCATGGTGCGGTAATCCTTCGCCTCATGAGCTTCGTGGTAGATCGCATTAATGAGTGCGGTCACGTAGCGTTCATGCTCTGCGGCGATCACCAAGGGATCAAGTACGGAAGAGAAGGTCTTGTCGGGTTTTCCGATGGCATCCAGTGTGACCTTAAGGCCGTTATTCTGCATATACTTCATGAACAGGAGAGCGTGATCTCTTTCTTCCTGCGCCTGAATCATATAGTAATTGGAGTAACCATCCAAATCAAGTTCGTCGTAGTAATTGGCGATATCCAGATAAAGATATGCGCTGTAAAATTCTTTGTTGATCTGCTCATTTAATAAAATAGCAACTTTTTCGTTCATAAATATCTCCTTTTTAAATGCAGTAACCGCCGATCCCCGATCACGGAGACCGGCGGTAGTTAAATCGTCGGTATATTGCCTGTTGGAATTATTCTTCAGCAGTGAACTGATCCTTGCCAACGCCGCAAAGTTCACACTCGAAATCCTCGGGGAGATCTTCCCACTTTACGTTGGTCTCCTCCTCGTCATATACCCAACCGCATACATCACATACATATTTCATCGGAAACTCCTCCTACGCAATGATTGTATTTATTATTTGCAGGACACTTTGTTTTATGCAGGTATCGCAGTGCGATTCGAAACCCGCTGTCGTAGCTTACTGGAAGTATCTCTTCAACAGACCCTCAAGTCCTCTGCCATGTCTCGCCTCGTCGCGTGCCATCTCATGCACGGTATCATGGATTGCATCCAGTCCGTTCTTCTTTGCGCAAGCAGCCAGATCGAACTTGCCCTGAGTTGCGCCGTACTCGCAGTCAACACGCCACTTCAGGTTAGCCTTGGTGGAAGCCTTCATGTTGGGCTCCAGATCTTCGCCGAGAAGCTCTGCAAACTTCGCTGCGTGCTCAGCCTCCTCATAAGCTGCCTTCTCCCAGTAGAGACCTACCTCAGGGTAACCCTCACGGTGAGCGATGCGTGCCATGCACAGGTACATACCTACCTCAGAGCACTCGCCCTGGAAGTTAGCCATCAGCTGCTCAAAGATATATTTCTTATCTTCCTCAGAAATGTCGGGGTTGTTCTTTACAGTCTTAGCGTAAACGCCGTACTCATGCTCAGCTGCCAGCTTCATCTCGCCAACCTGCTCTACAAACTTGGAAGCGGGAACCTTACAAACGGGGCACTTCTCGGGAGCTGCCTCACCCTCATGAACATAACCACATACGCTACATACAAATTTTTTCATCTTTTTTCTCCTTTAACCTTTGATTTTTGTTTATTCTTCTTTATTAAGTTTTATTCATTAACAGTAATGTTTACTGTTCTGCACTGTCCAGACACAAATCGCAGTGTCCGTAGAATGTGACGGCATGACCGTCGATCTCACCCCTCACCCCGATGCCGGCCAAGCGGTCAATATCGCTTAAAGGACTCATCGGTACATCCTGTATTCGCCCGCAATGATTGCAGATGAAGTGATAGTGGGTGGCGGTGTCCGCATCGAAATGGTCAACTCCGTCAATTGATGAAAATCGGAGGATCTCACCGGCTGCAGCCAGCTGAGAGAGATTTCGGTAGACAGTTCCGAGACTTACTTTCGGAAGCTGTACGCGGACATGTTGGTAAACTGTTTCGGCAGTCGGGTGTTCTTTTGTGGATCGAAGGTAATCGACGATCGATTCACGTTGTCGGCTGTATCTCTGCATGTCCACCTCCTAATCAGTAATGATTCCTGTTACGATTTGTATGATACAATATCTTAAGAAATTTGTCAACACTTTTTTGAAAAAAATTTAAAAAAATTATTAAATCGAATTCAAGATACTGCCCAAGAGAAAAAAAGTATGTTATGATAAGTCAGCAATATTATGAGGCTAAATTCGGGAGGTAGTTATTTTGGCTGCATTTGTTGAATGTATTGATGTTCAGAAAATATATAAAATGGGAGAAATTCAAATCAAGGCCGCGGACGGTATTAATTTCTCCATCGAAAAGGGAGAGTTCGTGGTGATTGTCGGACCAAGCGGTGCCGGAAAGACGACAGTGCTTAATATTCTCGGCGGTATGGATACGGCTTCGTCCGGGCAGGTGATTGTAGATGGAGTAGATATTGCGGGGCTTAAGGGGAAGGCACTCACCAAATATCGCCGCGAAGATATCGGTTTCGTGTTTCAGTTTTATAATCTGGTGCAGAATCTTACTGCGCTTGAAAATGTAGAGCTTTCTCTTCAGATATGTAAAAATCATCTGGATGCCGAGACAGTGCTGGAGGAGGTTGGTCTGGCTGATCGCAAGGGAAATTTCCCTTCCCAGCTCTCCGGAGGTGAGCAGCAGCGCGTGTCCATCGCGAGAGCATTGGCGAAGAATCCCAAACTCTTACTTTGTGATGAGCCCACGGGAGCACTGGATTACCAGACAGGAAAGGCAGTACTCAAGCTGTTGCAGGATACCTGCCGGGAGAAGAAGATGACGGTCATTGTCATCACCCACAATTCTGCGCTGACGCCGATGGCAGACCGCGTCATCAAAATCAAAAACGGCAGAGTGAGTAAAACTTGGGTGAATGAGCAGCCCATTCCGGTAGAGGAGATTGAGTGGTAATATGATGTCAAGAGGACAGTGGAAAGATTTTTTTATTGAAATAAGGAAGAGTTTCAGTCGTTATCTGTCGATTCTCTTCATGGTGACGCTGGGAACCTCCTTTTTTGCGGGGCTGCGTTCTTCGGAGCCGGATATGAAGGAATCGCTGGATGCGTATCTGGATCAAACCGGGTATATGAATATCCGCGTGCTCAGCACACTTGGAATGAGCGAGGACGATGTGACGGCACTCGGCGCGATCAAGGGTGTGACCGATGCGGAAGGGTTGTACTCGGTGGATGTGTTGTCTGATCTGGGCGACAGTCCGAAGGTTATCCATGTGCAGTCCATTACCGGACAGATCAATCAGCTTACTTTGGATGAGGGGCGGATGCCGCTGGCGCCGGATGAATGTGTGGCGGATCGTGCGCTCTGTGATCAGTTTGGTCTTGAATTGGGTGACCGCATTTCGGTGTACAGCGGCAAAGACGATGAGCTGGGAGACGATCTGGAGGATAGCTTAGGAGAGGATACCTTTATCATCACGGGAATCGGTATCTCACCGGACTATCTGACGATTGACCGGGGAACAGCGGATATCGGGACCGGATCAGTCTCCGGTTTTATTGCGGTGGATAAAACAGCATTTACTGCGCCGGCGTACACGCAGGTGTATGTGCGGGCAGATGTGCTCGATCAGTACAATTGTTTTTCTAAGAAATATGCAGAGATCGTCGACGGCCTGATTGAGGATATTGAGGCGATTGCGGGTGAACGGTGTGAAATCCGTCTCTACGAGGCGACGGCTGAGCATCGGAATCAGATCGCGGACGCAAAAGAGGAACTGGCAGCCGGCAGGGCAGAGGCGGAGGCCGGGTTTGCCGATGCATGGGCAGAGATTGAGGCAGGACAGCGGGAGATTGAGGAAGGCAAAAAAGCGCTTGATGAAGCTGCTGCTCAGTTGATCACAGGTAAGGCTGAGTATGAGGCAGGGCTGAAGGAGATCAATGCTGCGCTGGCGCAGATCGCCGAGGGAGAGCGACAACTTGCTGCGGGCAAGGCGACACTTACTGAGAAGCAGCAGGAACTGGCAGCTGGAAAGCTTCAGCTTGAGGAGGGCAAACAGCAATACGAGGCCGGATTGGCGGAACTGGAGTCGGCGAAACAGCAGATCGAGGAAGGCGAAGAACAACTTCGGATGCTGGAAGGAATGATGGCGGCTGCGGAGAATGCTTACAGTCAGGCGGCTGAGGGCTGGGAGAAGCGAAAAGCCGATCTGGAAGATCAGCAGGCAGCCCTTGATGAGGCGAAGAAGGCTTATGAGGAAGAACACGGTGAATCGTGGGAGAAAAGTTTGTTTTTGAGCCTGAGTCAGGCTTCGCTGGATTCCCAATGGGTGACCATAGAGCAGTTGGAGAAGGAACTTGCGCCGTTAAAGCAGGCGATGGAAGATGCACGGACTGCTGTGGACGAGAGCCGTACACAGTTGGAGGACGGAAAAGCACAGTACGATGCCGGTGTAAAGCAGCTTGAGGAGGCAAAGGCACAGATCGACGCATCTGAGGCGCAGATTGCGGACGGCGAGGCGCAGATCGCTGCCGGATGGGCGGAGCTCGAGGCCAACGAAAAGCAGCTTGCGGATGGAAAAGCACAGGCGCTGGCCGGTCAGGCGGAGCTTGCAAAGGCAAAGAAAGAGCTGGAGGACGGCGAAGCGCAGATTGAAGCGGGACGCGCAGAGCTGATTGCCGGTGAGCAGGAACTGAAAGACGGAATCGCTGAGTACGAGAGTGAAAAGGCGAAAGTAGAGAAAGAGTTTGCTAAGGCGGAGAAGCAGATCGCCGAGGCTGAGGAAGAACTGGCGAAGATCGAGCTTCCCCAGTGGTATGTGCTGGATCGAAATACCGTGCAGAACTATGTAGAGTACGATTTGGACGCGCAGAAGATCGGCGCGCTGGCGCAGGTGTTCCCGGTACTGTTCTTCTTTGTGGCGGCATTGGTCAGCCTGACCACCATGACGCGTATGGTGGAGGAGCAGAGAACTCTGATCGGTACGATGAAGGCGCTGGGCTACAGCAGCACCTCTATCGCAATGAAATATATTTTGTACGCGCTGACAGCGACGCTGTTTGGCAGTGTGCTGGGCGTGTGGATCGGCAGCAAGATGATTCCCTGGGTGGTAATCACAGCCTATGGTATCCTTTATCAGTATATGCCGGTGGTGTTGACGCCGGTTCGGCCGTGGTATGCGCTGTTGTCGGCCGGAATGGCAGTGTTCAGCACCGTGGGAGCCACATGGATGGCATGCCACCGTGCATTGACATCACAGCCCGCATCGCTGATGCGTCCGGTAGCACCGACAAAGGGAACCCGAATCTTTTTGGAGCGAATGCCCTTTATCTGGAAGCATTTGAATTTTAGTTTAAAGTCCACGCTGAGAAATCTGTTCCGCTACAAGAAGCGTCTGTTCATGACATTGTTCGGTATCGGAGCGTGTATGGCGCTTTTGCTGGTGGGCTACGGCGTGCAGGATTCCATTGAGGCCATCGTAAATCGCCAGTATCACACCGTCTGGGTGTATGACATGGCGGTCTATCTGAAGGATTCCGAGGATGAAGATCTGATGGCGGAGCTGGACGAATATTTAATGGAAAATAGAGATATGGGGGGCTGGCTGGACGTCTACACTGAGGGAATGGAGGCGGAGGCCAACGGCGCATTCAAGTCCATTATGCTTCTGGTGCCTGAAGATCCGGCGCAGATGGATGATTACATTAAATTAAAGAGCCGGACAAAGAACGAACAGTACGCCCTTGACGCAGACAATGCCTTTATCAGCGAAAAACTGGCAATGAAGCTGTCCTTAGAGGTGGGAGACACCATGACGATTAAGATCGACGAGACGAAGGAGTATTCGGTGACCGTCGGCGCAATCGTGGAAAACTACATGCAGTATTATGTGTACATGAGCCCGGAGGCTTACGAGAAAGTATTCGACGACGAGCCGAAGTGGAATCAGCGCCTCCTTAGTTACGGTGAAGGTGTAGAACTCTCAGCAGAGGAAGAGGAGCGGTTGTCCGCCGAATTCTTGGATTTAAAGGGGGTTACGGCAATGGTTTCCTCCAGTGAATTGAGAAGCACCATCAGCACAATGTTAAAGGCACTTGACTATGTAGTTCTGGTATTGATCGGTGCGGCCGGCCTGCTGGCCTTTGTCGTACTGTACAATCTGAACAATATCAATATCACCGAGCGTAAGCGCGAGCTGGCGACGATCAAGCTCCTCGGCTTTTATCCGGGCGAGCTGGCGGCCTACGTGTACCGGGAGAATATTATTCTGACCGCATTGGGTATCGGTATGGGTGTGCTGCTTGGCACTTGGCTGACGAACTATGTCATTGAGACGGTGGAGATCGATATGATCATGTTCGGACGAGGAATCGATACGAGCAGTTACATCATTGGTACATTGATGACTATTACGTTTTCTGTTATCGTCAATGTGGTGATGTACTATCGGCTCCAGAAGATTGATATGATTGAGTCGCTGAAGAGTGTGGAGTAAAAAATGGGAGAAAAAATGTGTATTCAAGATAGCTTGCGCAGTGCATTTTTTTATGCTACACTGAGAGTGCAATGAGTAATGCGTGCAAAAAGGCTGTTGGATTTGAAAGGTAGGATAAACGTGAAAAATGAGGCGATTTTAAGTAGCGATAGATTATTCACTTCTTTTGTATTTAACGGACATCATATACGTTTTAGAACATCGCCGAGGCTTGAGCGTTACACCAAAGTGATTGAGTGGGATAATGGCTATATTGTTGTTATGGCGAAGTACGAAGGAAGTGAAGAGGAAGAAGAGTATATTGATTTGATTCCTATCTTAGAAAATCTGTATTTTGATGCAGAGGATTTTTTGAAGCCGATTCAGAAAGTGAGGATTGAATATGCGTAGTATTTTGGAAGTTGCAGATGCAGCAGAAGTTATCGTAAATGGTTATGCATTTACCAAAGCAGGAAATAACGTAAAAGTTTACGGAAAGTGGTTCTGCAAAATTTTTTGTAAAGAAAAACGGAGAAACTACGATTGAAAATGTAGGTCAATTATCCGATAGAGAGATAAGGATTATCCGTGAATTTATAAAAGATAATTACAAAGAAATGTACATGAAATGGGCACAAAAGAGTGATAACGGATTTTATGGAGAATAGAAGAGTTTACGAAGCTCTACTAGAACAAAAACTGCTCCCGTTCCTTCCGGTACGCGCCCGGAGTCATCCCT
>JAFSBP010000348.1 GCA_017437205.1 Lachnospiraceae bacterium | reverse complement strand
ATGTCACCGTCACCACATCCTTCATCAATGTCACTCTGAGAGGAAATGAGCTTCCGGTCTCCGGGAACCAGCTGATGCCGTACACGGCCTCTAATCGCCTCACCATGGCCTTTTTCATGATCGACTGGATATCTGACGGGCTGAACAGTGTACTTTTGATAGAGGAGGCTTTAGCCACCCAAAAACGTCCATCCGCCGGAATATACTCTTCCCAGGCAAGCGCCTTCGTCTTCTCAAACAATTCGTCATATGTATATGCGGTAAAGCTTCCAACCTTTAAGAGAACGCGTTCCGCGGTGCGAAGCTGCAGATTCGCACGCACGATGGCCTCGGCGTCGCCGAGGAAGCTTACCTTGCCGTCCTCCACATTGGATATCTCATAGCCCATCTCCATGATTTCACGTTTTAATACTGCCTCCATGCCAAAGTGGCAAGGGGCAATGAGTTCGTAGGTTTTCACAAATCATACCCTCCATTAATTTCTTACAGCAATTCTTTCATTTTCCTTGCCAGATACAACGGCATATTGGTAATGTAACCATCCTTGCGATAGCTGCGTTTTGAGAAACGAACAGCGTATTCCGGCTGATGCTCCGATACATATTTCTTAAATGTCGGTGCAGACTTATCCTCGCCGCCCTTCGCTTCAACAGGAATAATGGATGTACCGCACTGAATAACGAAGTCAATTTCACCGCTGCGATCAGAATAATAATGCGGTGCAACCTCATACTGGCCGTAAAGCTGCTGCAGCACAAAGTTCTCTGTCAACGGTCCTTTAAACTGATAGTCTGCCTTAAGAAGTATTGCGCTGTTATCAATACCTGCCATGTATTTTAACAGTCCGGTATCAAATACAAACAATTTAAACTGATCCAGTTTTTCAAACGCAGACAATGGATGCTCTAATTTGGACACATTATAAACGCGACTCAGCATACCGGCAGAGACGAGCCACTCGATTGCTTCCTCAAAATCCCGCGCTCTTGCACCCTCACGAACTGCGCCATACATAAACTTCTCATTTGACTTGGCGAGTTGGGTAACAATACTGCGGAACACCATCAAAATTCTGCCACTGTTAACCTTTCCGTTATGCTTTGAGAAGTCATTTTCATATATCTGAACAAGTTCCTTCTGAATCTGAGCAATTCTCAAAGGGTCCTTATGTTTGATCCAGGATGCAACACACTCCGGCATACCGCCGATAATCAGATAGTTATTATACGCTTCCATCAAGCGGTTATGGAAAAGTTCTTCAATCTGCTGCTCCTTTTTAATGCTCTGATAGTAGGTGTACAATGGCGCATCCGTTGCATCCAGAAATTCGTCAAAGGTAAGCGGTGTAATATCCAAAAGGTTGACCATCCCGACCGGATAAGATTTCGGCTGTGCAAGTAATGTGCCAAGCAGGCTTCCGGCCGCAATCACATGGTAGTTATTCGCCTTTTCCTTGAAGTACTTCAATGCATTCAGTGCCGCAGGGCACTCCTGAATCTCATCAAAGATAATGAGTGTTGTTTCGGGAAATATCTTTTCCCCTGCGATCATAGAAAGCAGTTCAACGATGCGCTGTGGATTTTTATTCACTTCAAAAATAGATTTCAACTCGTCCTCTTCGTCGAAGTTGAAATATACAAATCCCTCATAGTGGTTCTTTCCGAACTCCTTCATCAGCCACGTTTTACCAACCTGACGTGCGCCCCTTAAAACCATAGGCTTGCGTTCTTCGTCCTTTTTCCATTTAACAAGGTCATCTATCGCATTTCTCTTCATGGAATATCACCTCACAAATTCATCGCATGAATAGTATAGCACATTTTTTCAAGTTTTACAAAGTACATTTTACACATTTTTTCAAGTTTTTCAGTCTAATATTAACACATTTTTTCAAATATGTAGAAAGCGCCACTCAGCGACGCTTTCACGTACACTATATTTCCCTTATCCCGGTCGGTATCCCCCTGTGACAACTTCCACCCGGTATCCTGCCCGCGCCAACCGTCTGCCGGCCTGCAGTGCTGATCCACCGCGTTCACAGTACAGTACCAAAAGTTTCGTCCGCGGGAGCACTCTGCTCCATCTATCATAATCCTCGAAGGGTAGATTTACCGCTCCCGGAAAATGTCCGATGCGATAAAGTCCAGGTTCCCTTAAGTCGATTACCATACAATCACTACATCCTGCCTTCCGCTCCAACTCATGTCCGGAGATCAGATTCAGGTTGACATCCATGCGATCACAAGCCTTTCGTCAATTATTCTCCCTACATAATATGTGACTTACAGGCAGTTCGCATCAATATGTAACGGGAGAATCTTTCGATTCTCCCGCCGGGTATTAGTAGTTGTTCTGGCTCTTGTTCTGAGAGCTATTCTGGCTCTTATTCTGAGAACTGTTCTGGCTCTTGTTCTGAGAGCTGTTCTGAGAACTGTTCTGGCTCTTGTTCTGAGAGCTGTTCATTCCCTTGTTCTGAGAATTATTCTGACTGTTGTTTTCGTAATCTTTGCAATTGTTTGCCATGATAAGGCCCTCCTGAAAAAATAATGTGTTGCAGGAGTTAGTATGGCTGTCATTGCAAAAAATATGCGTTGCAATAAATTTTTTAAAAATTTTGACTAAACGATTTTCCGCAGTTCCCGGATAAACCGCTCGTCCGTTCCGCAGCATCCTCCCACGATTCCGGCACCAAGCTGCACCAGTTTTTTCATATGCTCCCCGAACACTTCCGGCTCCATGGGGTAGACTGCCTCGCCTTTTTCATTGATGACAGGAAGGCCTGCGTTTGGCTTCACGATCACCGGAATGTTCACGCGCTCACGCAAATTTCGCACAATGCACTCCAACTGGTCCGGTCCGCAGGAACAATTGATACCCACTGCAGCGGCACCCATCTCCTCCAAACTCGCCGCAATGTCGATCACATTTCCGCCGAAATAACAGCTTCCGTCGCTCTCGATGGTAAGAGTACACATCACCGGCAGATCACAGACCATCGCCGCCGCATCTAAAATTGCCATCGCCTCATCACCGCCCAGCAGCGTCTCTCCCACCAGAAGATCCACGCCCGCCTCCGCAAGACAGCTGATCTGTTCGCAGTACAACTCAACACGGTTCTCATAGGACAACTCGCCCTCCTCTGTCACCGGATAGCCGATGGTGGTGATGTCACCGGCCACCAATACCCTGCCTTGCGCTGCGGTTTTGGACAACTGCACCAACTCGCGGTTCAGCTCCGCAAGACGCTCCTCCAAGCCGAAGCGTTTCAGGCTGGCCCGATTCGCCCCAAAGGTCGGAGCATAGATGATATCGCTGCCCGCCTCAATGTATCGCCGCTGTAATTCGATCACTGCTTCCGGATGCTCCAGCGCCCACAATTCGGTACAGACACCTTTGGGCATCCCGGCCTTCGTCAAATTGGAACCGGTAGCTCCATCTAATATCAATATTTTCTCTGCCGCCCGCGCGGCAAATTCCTGTTTCGTCATGGTCATCTCCAGTTATCACTCAAGAATTCGGCACTACGAACGGTGTAGGAAAACGAAATCCGTAATGTACCTCCCCACTATAATACCAAGAAGTGTCCCATTTTGCAATCACTTCGTAAACTTCCACTCCAAAATCCATGCGGAAGGACATATCTGTGAGAGTGATTTCCTCACTTACCGCTTTCTCTCCCTCGTATCTCCAGGCTAACACTTTCACCTTGTCGGGGAGAACATCAAAGGAAAGCTTCACCGTAAACACATCCGCAGAAGACAGCGCGAATTCCTTCGGGTCCCGCCAAATGTCAATCATCTTCTCAGCATCATGGAGAATCGTATTTCCGTCGGCATTGATACTGTGCCTTAGCCCTGACTCATCCATGTAATTCCATGAGTAAGAACCACCCATCGTCGCCTTATGCTTGATCCGCCATCCATACAAATTGAGTGCAGGCGGCTTTCTCATCTCCTCTTCCGCGTCCGGCAACGGAATTAACTCCCGCTCAAAAAATGCTCCGTCAGGTACGGGACATTCCGTCTCGTAGGAATCACTAGAATACCGGTAGGAAGGGATTTTTGACGAACGGGATGCATCAAAAATCAGACCTTTTTTCACGATTTTGAACACATAGGTATATGTTTGATCTTCAGTGCGAAGAATCAAGTCATCATCCACAACCTCATATGTACCAAAAGGTAAATAGCTACTGTATCCTGAATACATAAACACGAACGATTTCCCCTGCTCGTGATAATTCAGCAAGATGTCCGGAGGCAACGGGTCCACCGAATCCTTGAACACATATCTTACCGGTACGGTAGGGATTTCTGTCGCACCGAATGCATCAGTTTGTGTCTGTTCCCGACCACCGCCCGGCGGATCAGAAAGAAAACACACTGCGACTGCAATACACGTCACCACGCCAACGACAATGATCCAGAGCTGAGGCTTTTTGTAGTGCAGTACCGATTTAATTCGTTCTTTCACGCCCACCTCCCCAAATGCAAGAGGACAGGCTGTAATCAGTCTGCGGGACGCACTGCTGTTAATCAACGCATTAGAATATGCTTTTCTCTCCTGCACATCCATCTCTCGGATCACTTTCTCGTCACATGCCAGTTCGATATCACGGCAAAGCAGGATGTACGCCACCCAAAGCAACGGATTAAACCAGTAAACTGACAATAGCAAGTACCCTAAAGGCTTCCACCAATGGTCACGGCGCTTAAGATGCACGTTCTCGTGAGCAATCACATACACCTTATCTTCCCCGGAAAGCGACAGCGGCAGATATATCCGAGGTCTTATTATCCCTAAAATAAACGGTGTAGAAATGAGGTCAGAATATCGAATTTTTCCCCTTCCGAGAGATGAGGATCCGTCTGTCTCCGGCACTGCCTCTCTCACTTTCTGCCAAAGAGTCAGGTAACTCATAAAGGCATAGATCATCATCAAGACCATGCCCACCACCCAAACATTCGCCGCAATCCCAGTGAATGTCTGCATCGGGTTCACGCTGTCCCCCGCTACAGGTGCAAATGCACCGTCGATCACGGGATTGATCACTTCATTGATGACGGGAACGCCACTCTCAATCTTCGGTGATTCCGTGTATAAAATATCCGTCGGCACCGTCTGTGCACTGGGCAGAAGACTCAATACACTTTCAAAGGAAACCGGAAGAAGCAGGCGGATACCTACCAACGCCCACAGTCCCACATGAATCGCCTTCGGCACATGCTTAAGCAGCTGCCGTGCTAACAGAACCACAAGCACCAGCCATCCGGCATTGATACTCATGTTCAATAATCTCAAAAACAGTTCACTCATCTTTATCCCTCCCCGTACTCATCCACCATACGGCGAAGTTCCGCCACCTCATTCGGTGTGAGTGCCCTTTTTGCGGTAAAAGCCGCGATAAACGCCGGCAGGGAACCATTAAAATTCTCCTCCACAAACCGCTCACTCTGCACCGAATACAGTTCCTCCCTGGAAATCAGCGAAGTCACAGTGCCTTTTTGATTCTGAAATATTCCCTTATCGCAAAGGCGCTTCAATACCGTGTAGGTGGTGGATTTTTTCCAAAGGAACAATTCCTCCCCGCGCTTCGCCAGTTCTGTAGAAGTAATCGGTTCATTCTCCCAGATCAAATCTGCAAATCTGGACTCAATCGGTCCCATTTGATAATCACTCATATCTTTTCCCCCTTTGTGGTTATTCTACACTATGTAGACCATTTTATTCTACACGATGTAGAATGATTTGTCAAGAAAAAAATGCAGACCGGAAACTTTTTCCAATCTGCATTCATTATCACTTACATTCCAGTCTTCCCGACGCCCCGCACGGCAACACCAACCCATTTCCGGACACAGGTAGACCAATCTCGTCCGCCATCACCTTTCCGCCGGTCTTCGGCAGAACAGCCGTAGAGATCATATAGTTCAGCACCGCCGGCTGCAGACCGGTGGTGTAGGAGTTGATCAGGAAGAACAGAGGGTTGTCAGACATCAACTGACTGCACAGTTCGACCAGCGGATAAATGCTGGTCTCAATCTTCCAAACCTCGCCTTTAGGACCTCTGCCGTAGGAGGGCGGATCCATGATAATCGCATCGTAACGATTTCCGCGACGGATCTCGCGCTCCACAAACTTCACGCAGTCATCCACAATCCAACGGATCGGAGCATCACCAAGACCGCTTGACACAGCATTCTCTTTTGCCCAGCCAACCATTCCCTTGGATGCGTCCACGTGGGTCACACTCGCTCCCGCCGCGGCTGCCGCTAATGTAGCTCCGCCGGTGTAAGCAAACAAATTCAACACTTTGATAGAACGCCCGCTCTCGCGGATCAGTTTGGAAAACCAATCCCAGTTCGCAGCCTGCTCAGGAAACAGGCCGGTATGTTTAAAACTGAAGGGTTTCAGATTAAAGGTCAGCTTTCCGTAGGAAATACTCCACTGTTCAGGCAAATCAAAGAATTCCCACTCACCGCCGCCCTTCGTGCTGCGATGATAGTGTCCGTTCATTTTCTTCCAGCCTCTATGTTTCTTTGGGGTGGTCCAGATCACCTGAGGATCCGGTCTGACCAGCAGGTAATCTCCCCACCGCTCCAGTTTCTCACCATCGGTACAGTCAATGACTTCATAATCTTTCCAATTTTCAGCGATCCACATGATTTTTCTCCTGAATTTAGTGTATTGTGAGTATGAAAACTGATTGCTCCGTGCTTCGCACTCCAGCGAAAGAATACCCGCCAGATCACATCCGACGGGTATCCAATTTACTTATTCATCGTTCTTCATCTAAACCTTCGCCGGCATCATCAGCGTCGTCCCCGATAAATTCTTCAAATGTATCGGTTACATCACCATCTTCGTACTCCATCTCGAACTCGTCGTCATCCGGCTCATCCTCATCGATAGTGTAGTCGTCCATCTCCGGCTCGGGAAGTGGAATATTTACATGGGTCTGCTCATCGCGCTTACGCTTTTCTTCCTCTTCCTGGCGTCTCACTTCCTCAGCATGCTTTGCCGCCTCAGCGTCAGTGTTCAGATTAACATTTTGATAGGTCTTGATACCGGTTCCCGCAGGAATCAGCTTACCGATCAGTACATTCTCCTTCAAACCGATCAGAGGGTCGATACGTCCGTTGATTGCCGCCTCAGTCAGAACCTTGGTGGTCTCCTGGAAGGATGCTGCGGAAAGGAAGGAGTTGGTTGCCAGGGAAGCCTTGGTGATACCAAGCATGATCTGCTTACCGTCTGCAGGCTTCTTGCCCTCAGCGATCAGCTTATCATTCATATCCTGGTAATCCAAAACATCCATAGAAACACCGGGTAGAACACCGCTGTCTCCACTCTCCTCAATCTTGATCTTCTTCAGCATCTGGCGAACGATAACCTCGATATGCTTATCGTTGATATCTACACCCTGCAGACGGTATACGCGCTGAACTTCCTGCAGCATGTAATCCTGTACAGCACGAACGCCCTTGATCTTCAGAATATCATGAGGATTTACACTACCCTCAGTCAGCTCGTCGCCGGCCTCAAGGGTAACGCCATCCATAATCTTGATACGGGAACCGTAAGGAATCAGGTAAGCCTTCTGCTCTCCGGTCTCCGGATTGGTTACTACTACCTCGCGCTTCTTCTTCGTATCGCGGATCTGGGCAATGCCGCCAAACTCTGCGATGATCGCAAGTCCCTTCGGCTTTCTTGCCTCGAAAAGCTCCTCGACACGGGGAAGACCCTGGGTAATATCGTCACCTGCCACACCACCGGTATGGAAGGTTCTCATGGTCAGCTGGGTACCGGGTTCACCGATGGACTGTGCAGCGATAATACCGACAGCCTCACCAACCTGTACAGGCTGGCCGGTAGCCATATTTGCACCGTAGCATCTTGCACACACGCCCTTATGGGAACGACAGGACAATACGTTACGGATCTTAACAGAATTTCTTCCCTCTGCTTCCAGTGCCTTAACGACCTTAGCCGCAGATTTGGAAGTACACATCTCGTTTTGGTTCACAATCACTTCGCCGGTTGCGGGATCTACAACGGTCTCTGCGATAAATCGACCAGTCAGACGCTCTGCCAGACTCTCGATGGTCTCCTTGCCGTCGGTGAATGCCTTAATCTCCATGAACGGAGGTTCCTTGCCTTCACAGCAGTCAACCTCACGGATAATCAGATCCTGAGATACGTCTACCAGACGTCTGGTCAGATAACCGGAGTCTGCGGTACGAAGTGCGGTATCGGACAGACCCTTACGAGCACCGTGAGCGGAAATGAAGTACTCCAGTACGTCCAGACCTTCACGGAAGTTGGACTTAATGGGCAGCTCGATGGTCTTACCGGTGGTATCTGCCATCAGACCACGCATACCTGCAAGCTGCTTGATCTGCTTATCGGAACCACGAGCACCGGAGTCAGCCATCATATAGATGTTGTTGTACTTATCCAGTCCGCCGAGCAGCTCCTTGGTCAGCTCATCATCGGTCTCTTTCCATGTTTCGATTACTGCACGGTAACGCTCCTCCTCAGTGAGCAAACCGCGACGGAAGTTCTTCGCAATGCGGTCTACCTGAGCCTGTGCGTTCTCAATCATCTCTTTCTTCTTTGCAGGCACGGTCATATCGGATACGGATACGGTCATAGCCGCACGGGTAGAATACTTGTAACCGATCGCCTTGATTGCATCCAAGGTCTCTGCGGTTGCAGTCGCACCATGAACATCGATGACCTTCTCCAGAATCTTCTTCAGACCCTTCTTGCCAACGTGGAAGTCAACTTCGAGATTATATTTAGTTGCAGGATCGTTTCGGTCAACAAAACCGAGATCCTGAGGAATAATTTCATTAAAGATAAAGCGGCCAATGGTGGACTCTACAATCACTGCGCGATGAGTCTCGGGATCCTCTGCTACCTTTACCTTAACCTTGGAGTGCAGAGTTGCGGCACCGTTATCATAAGCGAGAATCGCCTCATTTATGCTGCGGAATACCATACCCTCACCCTTCGCGCCGGGACGCTCCTGGGTCAGATAGTAGATACCGAGAACCATATCCTGGGAAGGAACAGCCACGGGACCACCGTCAGAAGGCTTCAACAGGTTGTTCGGGGAGAGCAGCATGAAGCGGCACTCTGCCTGTGCCTCAACAGACAGCGGAAGATGAACCGCCATCTGGTCACCGTCAAAGTCGGCGTTGAACGCAGTACATACCAACGGATGAAGCTTGATCGCCTTACCCTCTACCAGGATAGGCTCGAACGCCTGGATACCCAGACGGTGAAGTGTAGGTGCACGGTTCAACATAACCGGATGCTCCTTGATTACTTCCTCAAGCACGTCCCAAACCTCAGTCTGCAGACGCTCAACCATCTTCTTCGCGCTCTTAATATTGTGTGCACTTCCATTTGCCACCAGCTCTTTCATAACGAAAGGCTTGAACAGCTCGATTGCCATCTCCTTAGGCAGACCGCACTGATAAATCTTAAGTTCGGGACCAACCACGATAACAGAACGTCCGGAGTAGTCTACACGCTTACCCAACAGGTTCTGACGGAAACGTCCCTGCTTACCTTTCAGCATGTCAGAAAGGGACTTTAACGGGCGGTTTCCGGGACCGGTAACGGGACGTCCACGGCGGCCATTATCAATCAGAGCATCAACTGCTTCCTGGAGCATACGCTTCTCGTTGCGGACGATGATGTCCGGAGCGCCCAATTCCAGCAGTCTCGCCAGACGGTTATTGCGGTTGATAATACGGCGGTACAGATCGTTCATATCGGAGGTAGCAAAACGTCCACCGTCAAGCTGTACCATCGGACGCAGATCCGGAGGAATAACCGGGATCACATCCATGATCATCCACTCAGGGCGGTTACCGGAAGCACGGAATGCCTCCACAACCTCCAACTGCTTGATGACCTTTGCACGCTTCTGACCGGAAGCATCCTCAAGCTCCTTGCGAAGCGCAGCGGACTCCTTCTCCAGATCGATCGCTTTCAAAAGTTCCTGGATAGCCTCAGCACCCATGCCCACACGGAAGGTCTTTCCATACTTGTCATAGGCATCGCGGTACTCCTTCTCAGTCAGTACCTGCTTATACTGAAGTCCTGTGTCGCCGGCATCCAGCACAATATAAGATGCAAAGTACAGAACCTTCTCCAATGCACGGGGAGACAGTCCCAAAATCAGTCCCATACGGCTGGGGATACCCTTAAAGTACCAGATATGGGATACGGGTGCAGCCAATGCAACATGGCCCATACGCTCACGGCGCACAGCAGCTTTCGTCACCTCAACGCCGCAACGGTCACAGATAACACCCTTATAACGGATTTTTTTATACTTACCGCAGTGGCACTCCCAGTCCTTCTGCGGTCCGAAAATACGCTCGCAATACAGACCATCGCGCTCCGGCTTCAGTGTACGGTAATTGATGGTCTCAGGCTTCTTCACCTCGCCTCTGGACCACTCCAGAATCTTCTCCGGAGATGCCAGCCCGATTTTGATCGCGTCAAATTCTAACGGCTGATAGGTTTCGTTTGTCATTTCAGGCATAAGTGATACTCCCTTCTATTATTCTTCGTCGTCGGACTCAACTGAGTTCCCGCCGACAGAAACCAGTTCCTCACCCTCAAAGATCTGCTCCTGATAACCCAAGGCACCGTAAGATTCCTCGTAGTTATTGTAGGTCTTGTCGCTGTTCAACAGAGCGTTGATATCGGTATTGCCGTAGTCGGAAGACTCGCTCACCTCAACCTCTCTGTATCCGTCCTCGCCCTCGGGATCCTCAGCAAGCAGCTTCACATCCAAACCGAGAGACTGGAGCTCCTTCAGAAGTACCTTGAAGGACTCGGGAACGCCGGGCGTAGGGATATTT
>JAFSBP010000347.1 GCA_017437205.1 Lachnospiraceae bacterium | reverse complement strand
TTTCGGATTATTTAGATATTTGTGATCCGGTTTTCACGTTTGACGAATTGATGGAGGAGGTCAACTTAGAACAGTATCTGAAAAACATCCCGGAACATGTATCTGATGGATCATCAAAAACCATCCTATCGCACCTTTGGCTATTTCATCAATGAAGTTCTGGGAGATCAGATTGAAACAATCTTTAATGACATCAATAAGGTGATTTTTGAAAAAGAAGGCGTTGACCTCAATCATCTGTATATCGACGGTTCAAAGTTTGAGGCGAACGCGAATAAATACAGCTGGGTATGGAAAAAAGCAACGGAGAAGTCCAGATACCGTTTGTTCGAAAAGGTTACCCTGCTTCTGGAGGAAATCAACCGTGATCTGGTCTGGAGCGGAATGACCATACAGACAAACACCGAATATGTGCCTGAGCAGTTGAGAGAAATTCTTAGCCGTTTTTCCAATGTCTGGAAGCTGGACCCCGAGAAATTTGTCCACGGAACCGGTCACCGCAAGAGTACACAGCAGCGTCAGTATGAAAAACTGAAGGAGTACACGGAAAAACTGGAAGAATACGTGGAAAAGCTAGATATCTGCGGATTGGACAGGAACAGTTATTCCAAAACGGATCATGATGCGACCTTCATGCGGATCAAGACCGACTATATGGGGAATGACCAGCTGCTTCCTGCCTATAACGTACAGGTGGGCGTGGCAGATGAATACATTGCCGTGGTGGATGTCAATCAATACCGGGCAGACATGGACTGTTTTATTCCCCTGTTGGAACAGTTCCATCGAACCTACGGATTCTATCCGAAATACCCGGTGGCGGATGCAGGGTATGGCTCTTATAATAATTATATTTACTGCGAACAGCATGGAATGGAAAAGTACATGAAGTTCCCGATGTTTGAAAAAGAGACAAAGGACAAAAAATACCACGAAGATCCGTTCCGTGCGGTAAACTTTAAGATTGATGAAGATGGGGTGTTGCGCTGCCCGAATGGAAAGCGGTTTGATTTTGCCTATCGCAAAGCGGTGCGTGGGAATCAATACGGCCGTCAGGAAGAGGTCTACATCTGTGAAGACTGTGGCGGATGTCCTTATGCAGCCCAGTGTAAAAAAACAGAGAAAAACAGGACAATAAGACTAAACAGTGAACTGACGGCCATGCACGCAGAAGTGATAAATAACCTGAACAGTATACAGGGAGCCTTACTGAGAATGAACCGCTCCATACAGGCAGAAGGCACTTTTGGAATCATGAAAAACGACCGCTGCTATAAGCGGATTGTGCGAAGAGGGATAAAATCCGTGCAGATGGAGGTTTTTCTAATTTCTATCGGTCACAATCTTTACAAATATCATAACAAACAGATGCGTCTCCAGAAGGCAGCGTGATAACAAAAACGATGTTCGTTTTGGGGAAAGGGGAAGTGTACCCTTTTTAAGCCAGTGAACTTAAGTTTCAGAAAAAAGGTAGGCTGTGAAAAATGAAATCTCATTTTTTCACAGCCCCATGTGCTCACTCCAACTAAAATAAAACGTTCTCTTTTCTCAGCTGTCTCTATCATATAATCCTCATTATTCCGCCTTTTCTATGCGGGTCTTTAAAAACTCGATCTCATGATCGATCTCCTCATTCGAACCATACAGCCCAATATACTTCTCGAACGCAGCAAGTGCCTCCTCAAATCTTCCCAGATACTCCAGACAGGAAGCCTGACAGTAAAGCATGTCCTGCGCATAAGGATTCTCCTCCAAGGTCATCGCCAACTCAATAACGGCATAGGCTTCGTCATAATTCTCACATTCCATCTCAAACAATGTCTTTTGACGAAGAAGGCTCGGATGTTTCGGGTCTCTGCTTTCTGCCATGGAGAACGCCGCCTTCATACGGTTAATATCGCCTTTTTCTTTATAAATATTCGCAATCATCATGTAAATGTCCACATCGATCACATTCTTCGATGCAGCATTGAACTCGGCAAGGGCCTCATCATAGCTTCCCAAATAATAGTGGAACTCACCGCGCCATACATGGGCACTGTCGCTGTCATCCTCAAGCATTACCGCTTTCGTCAAAAACTGCTCTCCCATCTCCTTCTGCCCGTTCTCTACGAGAAGCAGATAGATTCTCCAGTAATCCTCGTATTTTCCAGACTCAACCACGCGGTTAAAATCCATTCCGGCTTCCGTCGCTTTACCGCTCTTTAAGTAAGCCACTCCTCGCTGAAAATAATTCTCTGCAGTCTTATTTCCCGCATCGATCAAGCGATCATAAGTTGATATAGCATCCGCATACTGCAAAAGCTCCATCTGACACGCTGCAGTGTAGCGCAAAATATCAATTACCATCTCGCCGGCTTTCCCGCTATTGTTCGCAACCGCTGTCTTAAAGCTGTCCAGCGCAGACTGGTACTGTCCCTGCGCATAGTAAAGGATACCTTTCGCGCGGGCAACCTCCGTCGTGTCCGGCTCCAAATGCTGTGCGTAACTTAGCGACGTCGCGGCATCCTGATAACGCTCCAGCTTAATCAGCGCCATCACACGATTTAAATAAAACTCCGTCACCGCATTATCCTTCGCAATAGCCTCACTGAAGGCTTCAGCCGCAGCCTCGTACTGACCGTTCGCATAATACTCCAAACCGCGCTTATTCGCCTCATCACCCTTACTTCCACAACCTGCTAACAGTCCCATCATCAGGACAAGCAATATCACTCCAAAAAATCTGTTCTTCATCATCACACCCCGCTAAACTTTTTTATACGCTTTTTCATACTCACAACAATTGTCAAAACACTATCCACCGAGCCCCTTAAGATATCCCGGTAGTTCCAAATCCGCCACGGTTCTCCCCGTCCAAACGTTCCACCGGTTCAAACTGAATCGCCGGCTGATTTCTCATGATCCGAAACTGACATATCCGGTCATTCACGCAGATTTTCGTGTCCCGAACCGCCAGTGCAGGGAACATCCACTCATCATCATTTCCGCAATAGCTTTTATCAATCACTCCCATGTGATTCGTCTGAATAATCCCGAAATTTTTATATGTACTGCTTCGGGGCACAATATGTGCCTCATAGCCGTCCGGCAGCTTCATCGCCACGCCAAGGCGTATGAGGCGAAACTCTCCCGCCTTCATCTCTACTTCCTCAGCCACGCGAAGATCGATCCAGTCGGACACTCCGGCAATGTAATCAAGAGGCTCTATCTGATCGCTGATATAGCGAATCTGAATTTTTTCCATGGTTATAGTCTCCTCGTTTAATCATGCGGAAACATCATGATTGCTAAATTCATCGTTCGCCTTACGGCTCCGATTCATTAAGCACCCAGATGTACGTTCGCACTAAGTTCGTTGTTCGTCTGACGACTCCAACTCTCTAAGTGCTCACAGTAGGACGAGCAGGCCGATAAGCCGGGTTCTGTCGTTGAATGGTCATCTATCTAGACCTGCCGTCGCCGGCAGGCTCAAGCGACCTACCCGGAAGCAGACGGGCCGCCTTACGCTTCCTGTTTGGTCTTGCTTCGGATGGGGTTTACATGTGCCCTTTCCGTTACCGGAAAGGCGGTAGTCTCTTACACTGCCATTCCACCCTTACCGGCAAAAGCCGGCGGTATATTTCTGTTGCACTGGCCTGGGAGTCACCTCCACCGGACGTTATCCGGCATCCTGCCCTGTGAAGCCCGGACTTTCCTCACCTGCGCCCTTACGGGACCTGCAGCCGCGACCATTTGTCCTGCTCGTTCCGTAACTTATATTAACACAACTCTCGCAATCTGTAAAGCCGGGGAAAAACATTCCCCGGCAAAAAATCTGATATAAGGGTCAAAAGCCCTCAAATCTCTACAATCGCACAGCAATTCGGCTGATCCACCTTCACTGGCGCTGTGTGCATGCTAAAGCAATTCCGCTCATAGTCCATGGTAAAGCAAGTGATCGTTCCCTCCTCATGGTTAACTGAGTACAAGAACTTTTCTCCCGGAAGCATGCCTACATCTTTGGGATATCTTCCGCTGATGGGGAGAACACAGAGCTTCGTCAAAAGACCTGTCTCCGGATCCACACGGAAAACACCCGCGCTGTTGTCACCGACATTTGAACAGATTACGTACCTGCCGCAATGAGAGAAACGGATTCGCATCGCCGCATTTACATTACTGTGTTTCTTTCCCAGTGTAGATATCTTCTGGATCATCTCAAACTGAGGGCTTCCCGTGCTGTTATTGTAAGAATATGCCCAAATCTCATTTTTCAACTCAGAGATCATATACATGAAACGTCCGTCGTGGGTGAACATCACATTTCTCGGTGCGGAGTTCAGCTCACAACGCAAAATATCCACCAATTTCAATTTACCCAGCTCCGGATGGAGTCTCAAAATCTTCATCTGGTCAATGCCCAGATCAACCACACATACATACTCCTTGTCCGGTGTCATCCGCACACAGCTAATGTGAGGTGTGGTGGTCCGCTCAGCCACACTTCCCATCCCTTTATCATAAAAGCCGTCGGTGATCTCGCCCACGCCGCCATCCTCGCGAAGACGAAGCACCGTCATCTTCCCATCGTGATAGCCGGCCACAAACAGAAAGCCTTTCTCCTCGTATAGCTCAATAAAACAGCCTCTCATGCCGCGGATACTTGCCTGATTAATCTTCTCCAGATCTCCGTCCGGCAATATTTTAAATGCAGCGATTCCTTCGTCCGTAACGGAATAGAGAAATTTTCCGTCCGAGGAGGGCCGGATATATGACGCATTCGTCAGCGGAATCTCCTTGCGCTTCGTAAAAATTCCTTTCTCCACATCCACATCAAAGATGGTAAGTCCCTTACTCTTTCCGATATAAGTATATGATCCAACGTAAGCCACGTAACGCTTTGCCATCGCAAACCTCCAAAACACCAATAAACTGAGGCAAAATCGCCTCAGTTATCAGCATAACACATTTTACAGGATTTGTTAAGGGATATTTATATTTTTGTCTCTGGTTAAATTTACTTTTGCGAAATAGAAGCCAGATAATTAATCAGACTGTTAAAACTATCCTCATCCACCTGAACACACGCTGCCCTTAATCCAGCGAACATCACATACCCGCCCTCAAACAGTCTCAGATGAACGTTCATGCCGCTATTCATCCGAAAATACAGGTGATATATCTCCTTATCATCGTAGATGTTATCCTGCCCTTCTTCTAGCGGAATATCTTTCGCCCACATGAATTCCGCCGCATCCATGGCTTCAATGAAACGACTTACTGCTGCCTCATGTTCACCGCCAAGTTCATACACTTCATCCTTGCCGTAGTACCAGGACTCCCTGTTCTCAAACTCCACCGTCCGATAATTTCCGGTCAGGCAGAGCCGCTCCTCGAACAGGTCAGCGCCGTTTTCCAGCGTCAGTCCGCTGCTGTTGATGTAAGTGATCACACCGTCCCCAAACCGGCTGCAGAGCATAAACTCCGGGTTCATCCCCTTGACCATATAGACCTCTCCTCCCATTGTTCCGGTCAGTTCCAGATAATCCTCGCCGGACGTCCATTCATCGATGGAAGGAGTCACCGTGGCCACATACTCTCCAATAAGATCATCCTGCCCTTTCAGATGTTCGTATTCCGCATAGAACCGTCCCTGATAGATAAAAAACAGGCTCATATCCGCCGTCACCCCTTTGTCTGGCAGACTCACCTTCACCGGCGGGATCGTAATTCCTACCATTGTTGTTTCATCCGTCGGTGAAAAACTGTCCTTACTTTCGCTACTGTCCCCCGTCGAAGAAACGCTCTCCCCGCTTTCTGTTCCGACATACGGCCAATCACCTGTTCCAAACCATGCGAAAGCACTCGCTCCCAGCACGATCACACAGATGCAGGCTGCCGCCAGCGCACCCCAGCTATAGCTGACTCGCCTGTTTTTTACTCGCCCGCTCTCACACTGAACCGCCGTTTCTGCCTCTACAATATACTTCTCGTCAATCTGCCCGATTGAGTTTAAGATTCGTCTACTTTCCATCATGCAATCCCTTCCTTTTCCAACAACTGTCTGAGTTTGCGTCTGGTACGAAATAATGTAACCTTCACCTTGCTCTCGCTGATGCGATATTCCCTTGCGATTTCCCTCACCGAGCGCAGGTGCCAGTACCGCCTCACAAAGATCTGTCGCGTTTCCACCGGCAGTCCGGCAAGAAAATCATTCAGGCTCTCCGTCAGCACCAGATCGTCAACCACCCGCTCCACATTCTCCCTCGCCGGGATACACTCCTCCAACTCATGCAACGCCAGCGCAATCTGACCAGCTCCCCGCTTT
>JAFSBP010000346.1 GCA_017437205.1 Lachnospiraceae bacterium | reverse complement strand
GTACGAACAACAGCGAATCGCCCTTCGCTGCGGCAACCACGATGATGACTTTGAACCAAAACCGTCCAGATGGGGGATTGCTCTTCACCCTCAATGACGGAATGATCTCCATGGATCAGCCCGGTAGCGTTTCTTTCACTTATATCTATACGGTCACGGAGGAGGATGAGAATGGTAAAGTTATCAAGGAATTCAAGGTGACCTGCGTGGTCAACGTGGTGGAGAAGTACACGGTTTCTTTCAGTAACTTTGATGATCTTACCGTTACTTACGGCGACACCTACAACATGGAGATCGCCCAGCCTCAGGTGAAGGACGGTGTTGCAGCCTACAGCGGTGAACTTGAGTATTATTATACCGACAGAAATGGCGTTACAAGTACCGGAGCGCCCCTAATGGCAGGCACTTACACCGTGACGGTTAAGATTCCTACAAACGATCCAAAATATACAGGCCAGGCGACCGCTAACCTTACCATTAACAAGAAGGAAGTTGAGCTTGTTGGACTTGTTCTCAAAGAGAAAATCTATGACGGCAGTCCTGATGCTGCGTTAGATGTAAGCGGGGCAGGCCTCGTTGGCGTATTGCCCGGCGATGAAACGGGGCTCGATTATGACGTATTATCTGCGATCTTCAACAATGCTAACGTGGATAAAGCCAATGAGGTTACCATTCAGGCACAGCTTAAGGGTTTTAATAAGGATAATTACACCCTGAAGAAAATTGAACCCATTGCCGGTACCATCAAACCCCGCGAAGTCAGCCTGGTCATCACAGCAAAGGACAAGGTCTACGACGGCACCACAGATGCGGAAGTGACCGCTGCCTATGCGGAAAACAGCGGCATGTTGGATGTGGATTTGTCCCGTGTGGCACTGAAGACGGAAAACGGTACCTTTGCCGATAAGAACGTAGGTGAAAACAAGGTTGTTACCTGTACAGTGACCCTGGAGGACACCGGAAACCAGTCAATTGCTTCTAATTATACTCTTAAATATGATGTCGCTACTGCATCTATTAACGCTAAGGAAGTCTACGTTACATTCGAAGGTGCAATGGAACATGTCTATGACGGACAGCCCAAGCAGGTGACGACCAAGCTTGAAGGGGTTCTGAAAAACGATACCGCCGTCGTCAACGTTGTATACGGTACCGATACGACCGCTCCGAGCCTTGCGGGCGATTACCTGCTTACCGCGACTGAGCCGTCAGACACCAATTACAAGTTGGCAAGCGATCCCTACACGCAGGAAGCAGCTTCTCGTACGCTGAAGATCGCGACCGGCGATTACACGCCCGGTAGCAGCAGTGCGGAAAAGAGCATTGGCTATTCTGATACAGAAGAAAAGAGCTACGACCTCAGAGAGGTCTTTGGCATCGATATTCCCGGCACTTTCGAAGTCTTCTTGCTTGAAGAAAACGAGATTCTTGCTAAGCATGACCTCGTATCCGGCAAGGCGGTCGTTCAGATCAAAGAGGACTGCCTCGTTGGCGAAACAGCAACTATCACGTACGTATTCGTTCCTGCTGCCAACACCTATAAGTCCTTTACCGTAACGCTGCACATAAAGGTTGCGGATGAGATCGTGGAGCGGATAGAAGTGATTGGGGCGCCCGATGTAGTTATAATCGGCACTGAACTAGATTATTCCGACATTACGCTGCAGGTTACCTTCAAAAACGGACGGACCATCACTTTCGATAATACGCAGTACATGCATGCCGGCTATTCCACTGCGCTGACAGAAGATAATCTCGGCACGCAAACACTCACCCTTACGGCAAGCGGGAATGGTAAACAGTATGCTGCAACGAAGGACATTAACGTAAAGGATAAAATCACAGGTCTTGAGCTTGAAACTGCCCCCACAAAGACGGAATACGCTATTGGCGAAACGGCCCTGGATCTTACGGGCGGCAAGGTAAAAGCTTCTTATAAGAGTGGTGAAAAAAAGAGCATGGAACTTTCTGATCCCTCGCTGACGCTCAGTGAGGTAACGGAAGCAATGCTGTGCACTCTTGGCGAACATGAGGTAACTGTATTCTGCACTGAGGAAACCTGCATCAAAACAAGTTTCAAGTTTACCGTTATCACCGGCAGCGATATTAATCCCAGCATCGGTCAAGCGGACGATCCTGAGGCGGCCAAAGATGGTGCTGAAAGAGAAAACGCTGCATTCAAGGACAAGATGTTGACTTTCAGTGTAAAGATCGTAAATGAAAACAACAGCGTGGTCTTTTCCGATGAGCCCGTCTCTGTACAGATAGCTTACCCGAAAGATACCGACAGCGAAAGTGAGTTTACTCTTTACATGGTGAAAGAGGACGGCAGGCTTGAAAAAGTTGAGCTGACCAAGGAAGAAAAGAACATTGTGTTCCAACTGCCCAAGGGCTTCAGTGAGGCGGATCTCGTACTTGCGTGGATTAATACAGAGTCCAATACAGAATCCAATACAGAATCCGATACCCCGGGAACGGGTGATGCTGCAAACCCTGCACTTTGGCTAGGCCTTACCATGCTAAGCATTGCGGGTGTTGCTGTATCAGGTATTGCTAGACGTAAGCTGAAGCGTGAAAACTAACAGTATACGGCGAATTTAAGCTATAAAAAGGATAAACCGGAGTTCATTATGAGCTCCGGTTTTATTTTGCATGTAGGTGTTTTGTGGGATGGGGGCAGGGTCATCGTTGCGCCTGTGGCGCCGTATTAAACTAGCAGTTCAATGACATTTTCCATCGCGTGCGGTACAATGATCTCACTAACACGGAGGTGGGAATCATATGAATTTGAAGGAAGCGTTTCGGTATCAGAATAAACTTCAGCGATTGATGGAGGAGCATATGGAGAAGTTTATCCCTTATGAGAAATTATCTAAAAAGGAACAGAAGAAGCGGGATCAGGCCCGGCGGATGACCTGGGGGACGATGAGCCCGGTGACGCGGAGGGCGGAGAGTAGGAAGAGGTACGATCGGAAGAGGGAGCAGGGGTGGAAGAAGGAAGAACAGGTGTGAGATAGTTTTGGCTGTAGAGTGTATACGCAGCCTAAAATAGGGTATACTGTTGACAATACTTCGGTATACCGATATAATAATTGTGAAGGAGGGAGGCATATGTTGATCAATAAACTTCTGGAACAGAAAAATATTACTAAGTATCGTTTGTGCAAAGAGAGTGGTGTGCCTCAAACTACGATTTCCGATATTTGCAGCGGCAAAACGAGTATTGAAAAGTGTTCTGCTGAAACGATTTTTCGTATTGCAAGAGTGCTGGATGTATCCATGGAAAGTTTGATTGCGCCGGCTGTGCAGCAGGCAGAGGAAGAGAAACGGCGGCCTTCCTTTGATCTTTTTAAGAGTAATATCTGTCACAGAGTGAAGGACATGGGTGATATTCCATTTATCATTGAGCTATTGGAAAACGATCAAATTCGAAAACTGTATGAAAAGAACTGGCATCTGGAAGCTTTTTATCTTTTAGCAATGTTGGATTATTTGTCGCGTGAGAATGAAATCCCAATTTGTAAAAACTATAGTGACATCCGTGCACGAAAGCTACAGCGATTAGTATATCCATCAAGTGTGGTGCTTTTGTGTAAGACATTAAAATCGGATGAACCGAAAGAAGAATGTTATCGAAGGGCAATTCCAGAATTCCTACGATTTAATATTGTGGAGAGTGAGGTGCGAGATGTCTGCTGATGTTATGTTTGGAAAAGATCAAATTGATAGTTATTTGAAAGAGGTAGCGAAGCAATATCGAAAATTGAATCGAAAAGGTATGCCGGCAGAAATTACATTGATTGGCGGAGCCTCGATTTTGATTAATTATGGCTTTCGTAATTCTACGTATGATGTAGATGCGCTAATCCAGGCATCATCTTCTATGAAGGATGCGATCAATTATGTAACGGATACCTTGGAACTGCCGAACGGATGGTTGAATGATGATTTTAAAAATACACCATCCTATACTCCTAAGCTGGTCGCATATTCTAAGCATTATCGAACATTCTCGAATATGGTTAATATTCGTACGATTACCGGAGAATATCTGGTGGCTATGAAACTGAGAGCGTTCCGTCAATATAAGCATGATATTTCCGATATTGTGGGTATTCTTCGTGAGCATATTCGAATGGGTGATCCTTTGACCTATGAGAGAATTGATAAAGCTGTTCATGATTTGTATGATGGTTGGGACAATATGCCGGAGGATGCACAAGGCATGATTCAGAATATGTTGTCGGATGAGGACGTGGATGCGTTATATGAGATGTATACTCAGGAAGAAGCGGCCGCAAAAGAGACGCTGCTAACCTTTAATGATAAGTATCCGGATGTTTTGAAGCAAGATAATCTCGACGATATTTTGAGTCATTTAAAGGCGAAACAGAAACTCTAACCGAACACTCGGACACAGCTGGGACCATTGTCATATTTGCGCCAGCGGCGTATGTAGCTGTCAATATAAAGAACCGATAACGGTAGGTCATTCCTGCCGTTATTTTTATACTCTTTTGCATGTTTACAACTTATTTGCAAAGCTTTTGCATTTCGTTTGCAGAACATTTGCAGGTTCGAAACTCGGATTTAAGGACATACATGGTAAAATAAAGAAAAAGAGAATGTGAGGGATATCTTATGAGTGAATATGGAAATACAGATCATAAAGCCGGATTCAATAATCGCAAGATGTACATATTTGCAATGGCAGCAGCGGTTCTTTTGGTGATCTTCGGTATTGTGAAGTTTGTGGAATATTTGATCGATGAAGTAGCGATGGGATATCTGACGATGGGACAATCGGTGATCATTTTTGTGTTTGAAGCAGTTGCTGTTGTGATGATCAGTAAGGCGCTGAAAAGATACGTGGAGAAAAGGATTGTGCAAGTGGAAGAACAGGTATGAGATAGTTTTGGATGTTTTTCTGGACATAATGAGATGAATAGAAAAGGCGATGGCTCCGGCTGTGACCGAAGAGTTGGTCAGGGCTG
>JAFSBP010000345.1 GCA_017437205.1 Lachnospiraceae bacterium | reverse complement strand
TCGTCTGGAAATCATATAGGGAGAATCAACATGAGTGACAGTACAAATGAGAGAAAAAAGCATTTTTATGGATTAAAACGATGGGGATTATGGATCAGCCTTTTGGTGTTCCTCAATGTTTTCAGTATTCTTTGGATCGTAGGAGACACCTTCGGCCATCAGTCTGAAGCGCCGGACGAAACGGAAACTGCGACAGAAGGAGCTGTGGCAGAAGTAACTACAGCAGAAGCGACTACAGCGGAGGAAACGATCAATGTGATAGAATCGACTGCATCAAAACCGACAATCGAATATCCGGAAGGAGCTGTCATTATTACCGGTGATGGACTGAAAACGTTTTACTTTCGTAATTGGTTTCTCTCGTTTTTCTTTATTCCTGAGGAATTGGGAGACTCCTGCTGTATGAGTACGAGAGTTCCGAAGTTAAAAGCGAAAGCTTCTGATAATCGTGAGACTTCGGTAGATCTTTATGTTCAGAAGGATGGACAGTATTACCGTCGTAGAGGATGTTCGCTTGTCTGGGATGAGGGAATTTCGATTAGCCCGGAGGAGAGACGAACGGCTTGGTTGAACAATATAAACCAATTTATTGTTTGGCCTTCGTTAGAAAAAATGGATTCAATGACAGATGCATATAACCCATATAGTGAGTATATTCTGGAAATATCCGCAGATTTGCATCAGGAAATTTATCCTGCCGGAAAGGAAAGCTTCGAACACTTCTACCTTTGGGACGGAATTTTAGAAGAAGTCGGCTTTTGGTGGATGGCGCAGACCGGTGAGCTTTTTGGGGAAATCCGGGGAGAGGTATATGTTATGAGTGCAGCTCCGAGAGAATGCTGGATATGTGTTGAAGGTATGATGCCAATTAAGGTTGCTTCGGAATCGGGAGATGCGTGCATCAAAGAGCAACAGCTTCCGATTATTAAAGAAGCAGACTTTGAAGAAGAGAGGGATAAAGCGTTGGCTCGGTTGTCGTTTGATTTGAAGGTAGAAGCACTGAGTGAGTAAAAGCTATTATCGTTTGACGATTTTGAACAGATTGCCGCAATTCACGATTTTTTTGTGGTTGCAAAATATGGTGAAAAATGGTAAAAAGTTTTAGACAGGAGGATACTACCATGTTTGAACTGAAAATGACCGATTACGATCATCAGGTGTATGAGAAGGAGCTTAAGCCCTTCCTTCCGGAGAAATTTATCGATGTACATACCCATATCGGCAAGGCGACCTTCGGTCCTCTTGAGGAGAAAACGGTGGGAAGAACTTATGTGGGCAATGTGACCCGCAGCTGGCCTTCACTTTCTCCCCTTGGCGATGCGCAGTTTGAGATGCTGACCGACGGGCTTAAGAAGATGTTCCCGGACAATGAGGTTATTCCCGTGCTGTTCGGCGACTGCTCCCACAACATTCATCAGGTAAACGACTACGTGCTGGAGTGCGGCAAGGCGAACGGTTTCCCCATGCTGTACCGTTCTTCCTATCTGATGCCTCTGGATGAGCTGGAGGAGAATGTAAAGAAGGGCGGTTTCTTAGGCCTTAAGCCTTATCTGAACCAGAGACCTTCCTATATTCCTCCCAACGAGATCAGAATCTTCGACTTCTTGACGAAGGAGCAGCTGGAGGTTGCGGACAGAAACGGCTGGATCATCATGCTTCATATCCCTCGTCCGGGCCGTCTGAAGGACAAGGTAAACTTGGCCGAGCTGATGGCCATCGAGGAGAAGTACCCGAATGTGAAGCTAATCGTGGCACATATCGGCCGTGCTTATTCGAAGGAGGACATCGGCGATGCCTTTGAGATCCTGAAAAACACCAAGAATATGTTGTTTGACTTTACCGCGAATCTGAGCAGCGATGCAATCAGCGCCTGCATTCAGGCGGTGGGCTGCAAGCGTCTGATGTTCGGTTCCGACCTCCCGGTGGCATTCATGCGTCTGTACCGCATCACCGAGAACGGAACCTACATCAACGTGGTGCCTAAGGGCTACTATGGCGATGTTTCCAACGTGACCAACATCCGCGAGAGTGAGAATGAGGATATCACACTGATGCTTTATGAGCAGCTGAGAGCCTTTAAGCGCAGTGCGATGGAATTGAGGTTGACAGATACTGATATTGAAGATATCATGTATAATAACGCAAAGAAATTGTTTATGGAGAGATAGAATCACATGAAACTGTTAACTGATACCGTGGCCATGCATAACCGTTTTGGTGATGAGGAAGGCTTTCGCCTGATCAAGGCGGCCGGCTTTGATGGTGTGGACTATGACTATGGAAGAGACGAACGTCTGGATGATAACTATATCGAACGGGCAAAAGAGACCCGCGCTTTACTGGACAAAAACGGGCTGGTGTGCACGCAGGCACACGCACCCATTCCCCAGATTTATGGATGTGCCTTTGACGCGTCCGAGATTCGGTGGTTGGAGGTGGTTCGCTCCATGGAGGCGGCAGCCATCCTGGGCGCAAAGCAGATCGTCATTCATGCCACGAGAGTGCCGGAGGGGGTGGATGACTTTGAGCACACCGTCCGCTACTATAAAACTTATGAGCCGTACGCTGAAAAATTTGGGATAAAAATTGCCATTGAAAATATTGGAATCAGAGATGAGAATCGCGACTGTACCGTGGCAAGGTACGGGGATCCGGAGGTGTTATACCGGCTTCTGGCGGCGCTTGATTCCCCCTGGTTTGTCATTTGCGTGGATACCGGTCACGCCGGTTATGGCGTGGGACCGAGGCCGGAGGAATTGATCGCCGGACTGGATAATCAGGTGCTCACCTGTCTTCATATTCATGACAACGACTGCCGGAATGACGCTCACGCCCTTCCCTTTACCGGAAAACTGGACTGGGAGAAAATTACGGCAGCGTTAAAGGCGATTGATTATCAGGGAGACTTTTCCCTGGAGACGGTTACTTATCTTAGGAAATTTGACAGAGAGCTGACCTTCGAGGCGCTGAAATTTGCTGGCGTGGTAGGAAGATATCTGATTGGAAAGATTGTGAAAGACTGATCGGTAAATACAGTAAAAAAGGAGCTGAGTTTTATCATGGATTTTACATATCTTAAGCAGTTTATGGATCATCTGGTGGAAGCCGAGCGCGTGCGCGGCAATGTGATCGAGGTATATTATAAGGGCAAGAAGGTATTTCACAATGCCTCCGGCTACAATGATCTAGAGGAGCAGAAAATAATGACAGGAGATGAGATGTTCAACATCTACTCTTGCTCAAAGCTTGCCACGGTGACAGCGGGGCTCCAGTTTCTTGAGCGAGGAAAGATCCTTTTGGACGAGCCGCTATATGCGTATATCCCGGAGTTTAAGGAGATGTATATTAAGACAAAAGAGGGCGAGCTTGTCAAAGCTGAACGTCCGATCCTGCTCAGAGACCTGTTTTGTATGACCGCGGGCTTCAGTTACAATTTCCATACACCGGGCTTTAGGGAAGCCAGAGAGCTGACCGGCGGCAGGATGGATACGGTGGACGTGATCCGGTGCATTGCAAAGGATCCTCTCGGTTTTGAGCCGGGCACCCACTGGAGATACAGTATCTGCCACGATGTGCTGGCGGCGGTAATCAGTGTGGTATCCGGGAAGAAATTCAGAGATTACGTCAAAGAAAATATATTTGATCCTCTCGGAATGACCGAATCAGTCTACCATCACACCGAGGAGACATTGGCGCGGACCGCCACCCAGTATTCTTTTATTCAGGACGGACATGTGGATCTCGATATCGTGGAGGCACAGAAGCGCGGGCGAGAGGGAGCCGGCTACTTCATCAAGCGCAACAAGGCGGAAAATACCCACGTGCTCGGGCCGGAGTACGACAGCGGCGGAGCAGGTATCGCTACCACCGTGGGAGATTACTCAAAATTGATCGCTGCGCTGGCGGGTTACGGAAAAGGCGTGAACGGCGAGCGGATATTGACGCCCTATTCCGTCGAATTGATGCGGACAAATCACTTGAATGCAGAATTGCTCAAAGATTTTAACTGGGGTGAACTTCGCGGCTACGGTTATGGACTGGGTGTACAGACACACATTGATCCGGTGAAGTCCGGTGTGATCAGCCCCGTGGGAG
>JAFSBP010000344.1 GCA_017437205.1 Lachnospiraceae bacterium | reverse complement strand
TGATGGAAAAATTAATGCATTAGATCTGTTAAAATTACAGAAGCATTTGATGAAACTATCTGAAGTTCAGCAATAATTAGGAGGCAGATGTGAGAAAATTGAAAAAGCAGATACTAAGTATCATCGTGGTTTTTGCATTGGTACTTGTGATGACTAGTCCTGCAACCCGATTGATAGGTTTTGCAGATAGCTGTATGTTTAGCTTTTCGAGTGCGGAAGCAAAAGTGGGAGAAACGTTTAACGTTACACTTACGTGGAGTACTTCGGATGCTGATTTAGGGTCTTTAGTTGCGGATATTGTTTATGATACATCAATGTTGGAAATTGTGTCGGGTAGCATTCGTTTGGTTCCTGATCCCTGTAAAAGTGAGGGTGTAAAAACGCTTAGCTTTGAATATTCATTTAAAGCATTAAAGGTTGGAACAACGAGTGTTACTATTGAAATGAATGGCGATGAATGTGGTGCCTATAGTTTTACAAATGAGGCAGAGTTTGTGTGGACAGCTACCCCCGGTACCATCACCATCACCGAACAGCCTACCGAGGCCCCCACAGATGCCCCCACGGAAGCTCCCACTGATCCACCCACGGAAGCTCCGACTGACCCTCCCACCGAGGCACCGACTGATGCCCCCACGGAAGCTCCCACCGAGCCTCCCACAGAAGCACCGACCGTGCCTCCAACAGAAGCTCCTACTACGCCTCCGGAGACATTGTCAAGCAACGCCAAGTTGGATGCGCTCAGCATTCATCCCGGAACACTGTCACCGGCCTTTTCCACAGATGTACATTGGTATGATGTGTATGTGGATAACGATGTAACTTCCCTGACTGTGGATGCAGTTACTTCTGATGAGAATGCGACATGGGTACCGACAGAAGGACGTAAAGAGCTTAAAGTAGGAAAGAACTACGTCGGTGTAAAGGTAACAGCGCAGGACGGTTCGGTAGAATGGTATGAAATGTATGTATACCGTGCAGCCGCGGAAACAGACGCCCCTACGGAGGCACCCACGGATGAACCCACAGAAGCGCCTACAAATAGACCTACCGAAGCTCCGACAAACGAACCCACCACAGATGCCCAGCCGTCTGATCCGTTAGCGGTTGTGATTGGAAACGTAAACGGTAAAATTCAGCAGACTCTTGGTGATGTGAGTAGGCCGGAAGGTTTTGAAGAGACTACATATAATTATAAAGGTGTGAATATTGAAGCGCTTAAGGGTCTGGGAAAAGATTTGCTTTTAATCCCTGTATCCGACGGTACGAAAACAGCACTCTATCTCTACAACGAGGACAATGGTGGATTTTACCCTTATGTGGGTATTCAAGTGACTTCCGCACTGTACACCGTGTTGCCATTCCCGGCAAATGAGACCGTTCCTACAGGGTATTCCCTGACGACGGTCGATTTTCAGGGAACACTTATCGATGCATGGGTGAGAAACGATGCCGCGGACAAGAACTACTCAGTATTCTATGCCATGAACTGGAACGGGGAGACTGCCTTGTATCGCTACGATGCTGGGGAGAAGACTCTTCAGAGGGTAGTTAAATCTGAACTTGCCGTGGGTTCGGGCGGGCAGAATCCTACCATTGGAACGGAAGGCTCTACCGGATCTAACGGAAACCATCAGGTGAGTGATGATTATCTTGAGTATTACGAGGAGACGTTGCAGCGTGTGAACCGCCGCGATACTTTCATGTTTATTCTGATGGTGGTCCTCTTAATTTGTATGGTTGCAATGTATTTGCTTTTTGTAGTCGGAAAAGATGATAAGGACGCAAAAGAAGACGAAAATGAGTCTGATGATGAAGAAGCGGACGAAAATGAGTCAGATGAGGATGAAGGCTTAGACGACGAAGAGTTGAATGAAGACGACAAAGCACTTCAACATGAACTGGAAGATATTCAGGTTGGAATGGCGGATTTCATGGCAGATCTGTCTGAGACCGATGAGGCTTCTGCGGAGATTCAACTGGATGATTTGCAGGATGATGATCTGGAAGATCTTGATCTGAACAATATTAAGTAATGAATTGACAAACACAGGATGGAGACGGTGATTGCCGGAGCTGTCCTGTCTTTGTTTTTGGTGGAAACTCGTTGACAGGATAGCGTCTTTGTTATATTATAATTATAACACCTGAGGAAAGATTGTTTTGAAATCGGAAGAAAAGGGCGTGAAACAATGTTGATAGAAATTGATTTTAACAGTGAAGAAGCGTTCTATATTCAGCTTCGGAACCAGATCATTGTCGGAATCGCGACAGAGCAGATCCGTGAAGGAGATACGTTGCCGTCGGTGCGCGCATTGGCAGAGATGATTGGAATCAATATGCATACTGTGAATAAGGCATACGCCGTGCTTCGCGAGGAAGGCTTTTTGCAGCTTGATCGCAGAAGGGGCGCGGTGGTAGCCCTTGATTTGGATAAGTTGCGGGCGGTGGAGGAAACCTATGAAGGGTTGCAGGTAATCATTGCCAAAGCAGTGTGTAAGCAGGTCAGCCGTGAGGAGATTCACGAGCTGGTGGATAGAATAGTGGACAGATTTGGAGGACAGTAAGGATGTTTGAGCAATATACGACCAGCGCAGTTCGCGCGATGGTCTTGGCGAAAGAGATTGCCGCGAAGATGGGACAGGGCTATGTGGGTACTGAGCATATGTTGCTCGGAATGCTGCGTGAAGGCAGCGGTGTTGCCGGGCAGGTGCTTGCGGCAAATGGAGTGGAGATTAAGGTGGTCGAGAAGATGGTGAAGGAGCTGATTGCACCGGAGATTCCGATTGCCTTGGCTGGCGTTGTCTCACCGAGAGCAGAAAAGATTTTAAAGGACAGCAGAGCAGAGATGGAACATTTTAAGGCGAAGCTGATTGGAACGGAGCATATTTTGCTTGCGATTTTGGGTGATCAGGAGAGCTGTGCCGCTCGCATTTTGAATACTATAGGGGTGAATTTACAAAAAGTATACCTTGAGCTTTTTGATAATATGGAGTTGACACCTTCTGAGATCCGGGCAGAGATGGAGACGCGCGGACAGGCATTGCGTGCTCGCTCAGGTGCAGGAACAGGTGCTCTTGACGCTTACAGTCGTGATATGACAGAGCTTGCAAGGGCAGGGAAACTTGATCCGGTGATCGGGCGGGAGAAGGAGACTGAGCGTTTAGTACAGATTTTAAGCCGGCGCACGAAGAATAATCCCTGTTTGATCGGCGAGTCCGGTGTGGGTAAGACTGCGGTTGCGGAGGGGCTTGCTATTTTGATCGCAAACGGAGATGTGCCTGAGTCGCTGCGGGGCAAACGACTGATGAGTTTGGATCTGTCTGCGATGGTGGCCGGGTCCAAATACCGCGGTGAATTTGAGGAGAGAATAAAAAATGTTATCAATGAAGTCAGCGAGGCGGGGGATGTCCTTCTGTTTATTGACGAACTTCACACGATCATCGGGGCCGGTGGAGCGGAAGGTTCCATGGACGCGTCGAACATATTGAAACCGTCTCTGGCGAGAGGCGAGATACAGGTGATCGGTGCGACCACTGTTGAAGAATATCGGAAAAGGATCGAGAAAGATACTGCTTTGGAGCGCCGTTTCCAACAGGTGATGATTGAGGAACCCACCGAGGCACAGACGGTAGAGATACTGAAGGGGTTGCGCAGCCGCTATGAGGAGCATCATCAGGTGCAGATCAGCGACGAGGCGATTGATGCAGCGGTAAAGCTGTCTTCCCGCTATATCAATGACCGGTTTCAGCCGGATAAGGCTATCGATCTCATGGATGAAGCGGCTTCACACTTGAGACTTCGCGAACAAAAAAGAGTAGTAAAGGTGGATAAGCAGGAGGAAATCCGAGAGGAAGTACAACGGCTGGATGAGGAGTTGTTGGTTGCCATTCAGAATGGGGATAAGGAAAAGGTTGCCGAATGCAAGAGAAAGCGCAACCGGTTGAATAAGCGTCTGGAAAAGGCTGAGCAGGAGATAGAGACTGTGGAGGTCGGAATGCCGGTGCTTACCGAACAGGCGATTGCGGACATTGTTTCCGCATGGACGAAGATTCCGGTGCAGAAGCTGACAGAAGGCGAGGCAGAGCGGTTAAAGTCGTTGGAAGCCATTCTTCATCGGCGGGTGGTCGGACAGAACGAGGCTATCACTGCGGTGGCGAAAGCGATTCGCCGAAGCCGTGTCGGCCTGAAGGATCCCAGACGTCCCATCGGATCGTTTTTGTTCCTCGGTCCCACCGGT
>JAFSBP010000343.1 GCA_017437205.1 Lachnospiraceae bacterium | reverse complement strand
TTCAAAATCTACGGCGTCGGCGTATGCGAAAAGGGATGCTGCCTTGCGGAAACATCCCTTTTATCGCTTGGTTAGTCAGTTTTTGAGCTAACCTGTTTGCCCTCTGCCCTTAAAAGCGTTGATTTTACTGGGTTTTTGCTTGTTTTCTTATGTCAACGCTCTTAACTGAGTGCCTTTTTTCTAATCACAATCCATGAGATACTTACACTAAATCACGGTACAATGATGCTACTGCTAATGATGTATAGTAGTGTATAGCAATGTATAGCAATGTATAGTAATGCTAGTGTGGGAGGATTTTATGGATCAAGTTGCTATTGTAAAAAAACAGGTACGCAAAGAACAATGGAGGAAACTCATTACTGAGTGTCAGTCCAGTGGTATTTCAGTTCGTGAATGGTGCGAAACTAACGGTATATGCGTACAGACATACTATAGAAATTTACGCCGCCTTCGAGAAGAAATCTGTGAATCCCTTCCTGTACCAGTCAAAGAACAGGAAAAACCGGTAACTTTTCAAAAACTGGAGGTTCAGACTCCAGCTCCAAATCATCAAGCAGCGGTGATCATTCATCTTCCTGCAGCAACCATCGAGGTTCGTAACGGTACTTCTCAGCAGACTGTGGAGGCGGTGCTTCTGGCACTGAGAAATATATGTTAGGCGATATCACGGTGGCCAAAGACATTTACATTGCCTGTGGTTACACCGATATGCGCAAATCAATTGATGGACTTGCCGCGATTGTTCAGCAACAGTTTCGGATGGATCCGTTTTCGCCTGCACTGTTTCTTTTCTGTGGAAAAAGACGCGACCGGTTCAAAGCACTGCTCTGGGAAGGGGATGGTTTTCTTCTTTTCTATAAACGGTTGGAAAACGGTACGTTCCGTTGGCCACGCAGTCAGGAAGAAGTAAAACCGATTACCTGGCAACAGTTCCGCTGGCTCATGGAAGGTCTTGAACTGGAGCAGAAAACAGCGATCAAACCGGCTGAAACAGCCTCTGTCTGCTGATGTCAAAAGTGGCTGAAACCCTTGTATTTACTGGCTTTTTCTCACTTTTTATGGTATAATTATCTTATCAAAAGATAAGGAAATGACCAGTAATGAACGAGAAAGATGCCTACATTGAGCACCTTGAAAACACGATACAGAACCTGCAGAATCAGGTAAACAATCTCACAGAGATGGTCCTGCTCCTCCGCAAAGAGAAGTTTGGCTCCTCCAGCGAAAAAACTCCGAAGGAACAGGTTCCGGGCCAGCTCTCTCTTTTTAACGAGGCAGAAACAGAAGCTGATCCGAACGCAGTCGAACCGATCAAAAAATCAGTTAGGGGTTACGTTCGCACAAATCCTAAAACGAAACGGGAAGAACTGATCAAGGATCTTCCGATCCGTGAGATCCTTTGCGAATGTGCGGATGAGGATCTGAACTGTCTACAGTGCGGAACACACCTGAAAGTTCTTGGAAAAGAGATCGTTCGTGAGGAACTGGAATACATTCCGGCTAAACTTCAGATTGTGCGTTATATCCGCTATTCCTACGAATGTCCGAAATGCAAACGCACAGATTATCCGTATATCAAGAAAGCGGAGACGCCAACGTCTCTGATGAATCATTCCCTAGCATCTCCGAGTTCCGTAGCCAATGTCATGTACCAGAAGTATGTGAACAGCGTTCCGCTCTACCGTCAGGAAAAAGACTGGGAACAGATGGGGCTGTCTTTAAGCCGTGCAACGATGGCAAACTGGATCATCCGCTGTTCAGAAGATTATCTGATGCCTGTAACGGACTATCTCAGAAAGCAGCTTCTTGAGCGTGATATCGTCCATTGCGACGAAACTCCGGTTCAGGTACTCAAAGAGGACGGGAAGAAACCGCAGACAAAATCGTATATGTGGCTCTACCGTTCCGGTGAAGATGGAAAATCTCCGATTATTCTTTATGACTACCAACCTTCAAGAAATGGTGATCATGCAGTTGCATTTCTGAAAGATTTTAAGGGTTACGTACATTCTGATGGTTTTTCCGGCTACAATAAGTTGGAAGATATCATCCGATGTGGCTGCTGGGCTCACATCAGAAGAAAGTTCGTGGAAGCGATTCCTGGAAAACAATCTCCGGATGCTCCCATGAGCAATGCTGAGGTCGGTAGGAATTACTGTGATCAACTGTTTCATATCGAAGAGAGTCTGAAGACTCTTTCCCCGAAAGAACGAAAACAAAAGCGTCTGGAACTGGAAAAACCTGTTCTTGATGCCTTTTGGTGCTGGCTTGAAAACCTGTCTGTTTTAAAAGGTTCTGCATTGGGAAAAGCAGTTGTTTACGCGAAAAACCAGAAACCATACATGGAGAACTATCTCCTTGATGGAAGACTTGCCATCTCAAACAATGCTGCTGAAAATGCGATCCGCCCGTTCACGGTCGGTCGCAAGAACTGGCTGTTCTCGGACACTCCCAAAGGAGCCACTGCATCGGCTGCAGTATACAGTATCGTGGAGACCGCCAAAGCGAACGGTCTCAATATATACACATATCTTGAATATTTACTTTTATATATGCCGGACACCGACTGGCAAAATCATCCGGAATATTTGGAAGATTTGATGCCATGGTCGGAAAATGTCCAGGCAGAATGTAAACGATGACATTTCGGGAGCTGAGAGATCAGCTCTCGATTATTTTACTAGGTATTGAGCGCTTACAAAATAAAGGCTGATATATTATATATTTATAATAAATAGAAGATGCTAATGGAGGTATATGTATGCCAAAACAACAAAGCAAAAATTTCCTATTAAAATCTGCCATTATTTCAATAATGAATGATGGCATAGAAAAAGATATTAAAACTATTAAGTTCTTATTAGAAATTAATAATAATTTAATAGAAGGAGACGATTACCAATATAGTCATTTCAACAATGCGATTGCGCTCTTGAAAAAGGAGGGCTTTTTATCCGCAGTCGGAAGAGGAAAATTTGTTAAATGCACAGAAGCAAAAGAAGAATCCACTCTTTTGGAACAGGAGCACGCAGAGGACTTTGAAGAAAGTCAAGAAACAAGTGATAGTGAGGGGAACGGTGAAAGTATAAATTTGGTAACCAATAGTAAAGAGGCAAATAATATTGTTTGGAAACTTATGAATAGACATTATCAAGAGTGTGTTTCTACCCTGAAAAATTATGATTTAACGAGAACTCAACCGGAAGATTTGAAAGAAATTGCGGAACTTATTAGTTATAAAAATGCTTTAGAAGATAAGATGAAAAGTTATAGAACAAATTAGACGAAGTTTTATAATTGATATAGTCCTAAAAGGGATATTAATTTTATTTATATTGTAGTAGAAAGGAGCATGTGGCCTCGTTATAATACTGGCCGCTATTATACATATGAAAGCATTCCAACTAAAAGTTATGATTAAAGAATCAAAACCACCGATCTGGCGCCGCGTGATCGTTCCGGCGGGAATTACGTTTTCTCAGCTCAGCATGATTTTAAATGAGGCAATGGGTTGGGCTGGCTATCATTTGTCTGATTTTGAGTTTTATCACCGGAATCTTCGCATTTCAGAGGAAGTGGATGACTATGGTTTTGGCGGTTATGGTGGCTTTGATGAGTTGGATGCTGCAACGACGTTTATCCGGGAGTTTTTGGAGGAAGAGGACTGGTTTACATATACATATGATTTCGGTGACAACTGGGAGCACCGGGTGACGATTGAAAAGGTGCTTGAGGATTATCCGCATAATTATCCGCAGGTCGTGAAGTTTAAAGGTGATTGTCCGCCGGAGGATTGCGGTGGTATTTGGGGATATTATGATTGTCTGGATGTGATCAGTGACCCGTCCAATCCGGAGTATGAGGAACGGCTGGAATGGATGGAGATGCAGGGATATCCACAGAATTATGATATGGATGCGGTGAATGGAATCCTTCGAGAGCAGTATTTTTATAAGTGGGGAGAGGGAGAGACTCGCTCACGGATGAAACTGCAGGAGGAGCATTTGAATGGAAAATATGGTCTTTTTGCGACGAAGCAGGATGAGAATACTGGAATCGCTTGTGTAGATGATGAGATGGATGAGGAAACAATGATCGCTGAGCTGCTTCGTATGAAAGACGAGATAGAGCGGATGCGGGAGGAATTGTTGACATTGCGTGGTTCGACATCGCTGCATGATGTATTTCGGGAACTGAAGAAGCAGGACCTTTTGGAAATTGCAAAGGGAAAGGGATTGAAAGGTGTTTCTGGAGCGAATAAGGAAGAACTTCGAAATCGGCTGGTGGAATTTATGCTCCGTCCGGAGGAGATGATGCGGTATTTTAGTTATTTGCCGGATGCTTCGATTGAAAAGTTTGAGCGGATTAGTGCAGGTGACCGCACCTTTATGTTTATGGAGGACGATGATCTGGAGGATTTGTGTGCGGCCGCGTACATCGGAGTGAGAGAGGACGGAAGCTGCGAGATTACAGAAGATGTGATTGCCGGTTATCAGAATATTAAAGGTGAGGAATTGGATGCGTTAAGAAAGCGGAATAGTTTTCTTTTGGCATGTCTGCGGGCGGCTGGTCTGCTGTATGGGATTACACCGATGGATGTGTTTGCGAAACTGGTGAAAACTGGTCTGGATGAAGATATGGATGAGCTAGAAATCTGCACAGGGATTGCAGAGGTGCCGGTGGAGTACCGTCAGTATGTTGTAAAGAATCACAAAATTTATCATGTATCTTTATATCCGGATGATCAGGGGCTCTTGAAATTGCAGGGTGACGGGGATTATTATATTCCGACGGTGAAAGAAATTTGGGAGTTGGGAACGTTGGGGTGCCTTGAGGATACACCGGAAATGCGAGCACTGTGCAAATGTCTGGTCCAAAAGGGAAAGATTCCGGAGTTGGAAGCAGAGTTGTTGTGTACTGTGATTCAAAGCGCGATCATGAATGGAAGTGGCATCGAGGATGTGATTGAGCTTTTGGATGAATTTGGTGTGGAGCCGACGAAATGGAAGCAGGCACAGGCGATTACAGATGCGGTGATGCGATTGATCGAGAATACGAGAAAAGCGGAAAATCGAGGATTCACGGCGAAAGAGATGCGGGAGAAGGCAATGCGGAGAACGTCGGTGGGACCGGTCGCTGTTTTCGAGGGTGCACCAGTTAGCAGTCCACAGAAAAAGATTTACCCGAATGATCCGTGCCCGTGCGGAAGCGGAAAGAAGTTTAAGAATTGCTGCAAGAATAAGTTATAATATAATTTAGTGAATCGCCGGGACTGTGGGTAAGAAGCAGTCCCGGCGGTTTAATTTTACGGTTTGATTAAGTATAGCTGCTCGAAATCGTTTAGGGCATATTGTGTTTTCTGACAGAGCTCCGTCAATTGATTCAGTCTGTCTGTGAATTTCTTAACTTCCCGGATATAGTCTTCTTTTACCACACCGGTATCTAAGCGCTGACGCTCCTTCATATATGCTAAAACAGCAACTCGGACGTCAATCTTTTTAAATGGGAAGT
>JAFSBP010000342.1 GCA_017437205.1 Lachnospiraceae bacterium | reverse complement strand
GCTGAGACTGGAGCTAAGGGTGCGATCGCAGTGCTCGATATGACGGAGAACTATGCGCAGGATGCAACCAGCGCAATCCGTGGTTTCTTCTTCACCGATGACAGAAGCAGCTTAGTAGTTCGTGATGAGATTACCTTAAAGGAAGCAGATTCTACCGTATACTGGTTCATGCAGACCGATGCTGATGTAGTGATTGCTGAGGACGGAAAGAGCGCAACCCTTACCCAGGCAGGCAAACAGGTAATACTTACGTTTGTGACCGAAGGAAACGGAACCGCTGAGCTTTCTGTCGGCCCTTCCACCCGTGAGCTGTTGGGAACCGTAAGCCCTGTTCCTACTCCCGATCCTCTGCCTTCCGATATCAATAACTATGATAAGGAAGATGCAGATGTTAACCGTATTTACATTAAGGTAAGCGGAGCAAGCGAAGCTGTCTCCATCACCGTAAAACTTACCCCTGCAGGAACAGAGAGATCTTCTGTGGCAGACTACAATAAGAGCATCGCTACCTGGAGTGTTCCCGAAGGTGAAGTTGCTGAAAAACCTGTGGCTCAGGGTGTAACCATTGATGGACGTGAAGTGGAGTTTGAGAGCAATAATACTGCAACTTTGTATCGCGTGCATGGTTCCGGTGATCCGACGGTTAAAGTAACTGTAGATGAAACCAAGTACACCTATGAGGTGGCTGCTGATGCTGAGAGTGGATTGATCAAGATTCGGGTGAAGGATAAAAATAATGCCGATATCTATACGGAATACTTGATTGATGCAGTGGAAATTCCTGCCGCGAAGGTACCGGATGAAGATAGATTTTCCGGCATGACCGCATTACAGGTGGTTGATGTAACTGCGAGTGATTCACCCCAGGCAAATCTGGGCTATATTCCTGTAAAGGTTCTTGATCAGAATACGGAAAAGGCGTCTGCATGGACCTCAAAGGGAGAAGGCAACTGGATCATGTTTAAGCTGGAAGAGGAATCAGCAGTTGATAATTTGCTGATTTACTATTCTACTCCGAATACTACGGTGCGCGATTCATACTTTGATGTGTGGATGTCAACTGACGGTGTAAACTTCGAGGAAGTACTTTCCGATCAGACTCAGGTGTCACACACTTGGGGCCAGTTCTCCTTGGGTGGAAAGACTGCGAAGTACATCAAAATCGTATGTAACGGAAACTCTACACAAGGTGGTGGACCGCTTTGCTGGAACTACATCACCGAAGTAGTGTTCACCGGTAAGCCTACCGCATCCGTGGAGATCGTAGAAGATAAGACCGACGTTACCTATAAGCTCGGTGCTAACGGAACGGTAGAAGTATACTGCACCGGTCTTCTTAACACCTTTGTTGAGGTTTTGATGGACGGAACTGTAGTGGATGCGGCGAACTACACGCTGACCGAGGGATCCACCATCCTGACCTTCAAGGCAGCATACCTTGAGACCCTTTCCGAGGGTGCACATACAGTGAAACTGCTTTACACCGGTGAGAGAAGCGATGAGTTTACGTTGACCGTGGAGAAGGCTGAGGAGTCAACTGAGGAGTCTACCGAAGAAAGCACCGAGGAGTCCACTGAGGAAAGCACTGAAGAGTCTACCGACGAAAGCACCGAGGAGTCCACCGAGGAAAGCACCGAGGAGTCCACCGAGGAAAGCACTGAAGAGAGCACTGAGGAGAGTACCGAGGAGTCTACCGAGGAGAGTACCGAAGAGTCTACTGAGGAGAGCACCGAGGAATCTACCAAGGAGAGCACCGAGGAGTCTACCGAGGAGAGTACCGAGGTAGCTACTGAGGAATCCACTGAGACAGGATCCGGTTCAGAAGGCGATGTAGACCCCGATACCGGCGATAGCTCATCCTTCGTATGGATGCTGGTTCTGATAGGTTCCGGTCTTTGCCTGGCGGCAATCCCTACCTTGATGAAGAAGGAAAACGAGGCGTAATTCGTTCTCGGAGATTATTAAAAGAGAAAAGAATAGTTAGCGTTACAAAGTGCGGAGCAAGTCGGATGGCTTGCTCCGCGTTGTTGTTCATTGTAAGGAAGATAAGAACCTTGAGTTGGAAGACGGAGCGGTTAGGATTTTCCTGAATACCCGCGGAACAAACCACGAGGATATTTCGCTTGAATTGAGAGAATTTCTCAGTTACATAGAATCTCCGGAGGGAGAGTTTGTGAAAAATAGCAATAGCGACAGACTAAAAAAGATTCATGCATGTGTCAACCGAATTAAATCCAGTGAGGAGGCAGGTGTAAAGTATATGCAGAAAGTTGTCTGGCTTGCAACACGCTTTGTCATGAAAATGGTATCGCTGGTGTTGTTTTTTGCGTTGTGGATTATAAATACAAAAAGGCAAAAATTTACACTTTTTATGTGCAAAACCACATGATATTGTATGGTTGAGAAATGCTGGGCACATTTTTTGTGTGTTATCATTCTTGCAGATGTGTGATCCAGAATTGGTATCTCTGAAAGGATAAAAACGTGATGAATTATTCATTTCCGAAAGATTTTTTGTGGGGAGCAGCAAGCTCCGCCTACCAGATTGAGGGGGCGTGGAATGAAGGTGGAAAGGGCTTAAGCTGTCATGACTATTTTGCCCAGTTTCCGGAGTATGCACATTGTTATGAGGCCGGAAAGCCGGATAAGTGTGCAGATTTCTATCACCACTACAGAGAGGATGTTGACCTCATGGTTCAGCACAATCTGAAAAGCTTCCGTTTTTCGATTGCGTGGCCGAGAGTGTTCCCGAACAATCCCAACGAGGTCAATCAGGAGGCGATCGACTATTACAATGATCTGTTCTCCTACTGCCGCGAGAAGGGACTGATTCTCTTTGTC
>JAFSBP010000341.1 GCA_017437205.1 Lachnospiraceae bacterium | reverse complement strand
TGGATCTAAATGCCGCGAAGAAATATGGGATTGCCGTGCTTCGTGTGCCCGGCTACAGCCCGGAGGCGGTGGCAGAGCATGCAATGGCCTTGGCACTTGCGGCAAACCGTAGGATACACAAGGCATACTCCAAGGTGCGAAACAATGATTTTTCTTTGAGTGGGCTTCTTGGCTGGAATCTGTTTAACGGAACCGCTGGGATTGTGGGAACCGGAAGGATCGGTGCGGCGATGGCTCGCATCTGCAAGGGATTCGGTATGACCGTGCTGGCGTTTGATACCTACGAAAATCCGGCGTTGAAGGATATGGTCACCTATGTGACGTTGGATGAATTGCTGACGCGCGCTGATCTGGTTTCACTGCATTGCCCGCTGTTTCCTGCAACGTATCACATGCTGAACCGGGAGAATATCGCGAAAATGAAAGATACTGCGATCTTGGTCAATACCTCCCGAGGGGCGCTGATTGACACGGAGGCATTGATTGAGGCGCTGAAAGCGAAGAAGTTTTCAGCGGTGGGGTTAGATGTGTACGAGGATGAGGATGAGCTGGTGTATGAGAACCATTTCGGCGACATTATCACCAATGAAACAGTCGCAAGGCTTTTGATGTTCCCGCAGGTAGTGATCACGTCACATCAGGCTTTTTTTACCAGGGAGGCACTGCAGGCGATTGCGGTGACTACCATGGAAAATGTGTATGCATTTGAGCATGGGCTGCCGTTGGTGAACGAGGTAAAAATCTGATACTTTCATTAAGTTTTGTTAAAGTCCCTTGAAATTTGTCGCAAATTCGCTATGATAGAAATAAGAGTCCGAACAGCAGGCGTGTCAGGCTTTTTGTTCGGATCGGTTACATAGCAAAGGGGATTCGAGATGAAAAAGTGTAAATGGGTGAAGATTGTGTTGATTGTACTACTGTGTCTGGCGGTTGTCGGAGGGGTGGCTCTGCTGGGAATCAATGCCAGAGTGAAAAACGTGGGAAAAAAGCACCTGCTGACGGCAGATGAGGCGGCTGAACTTACCGATGTGGACTGTATTTTGGTGTTGGGCTGTCTGGTGCGAAGCGACGGGAGCTTAAGCAGTATGCTTAGGGACCGTCTGGTGAGAGGTGTAGAGCTGTATGAGTTGGGGGCAGCGCCGAAGCTTTTGATGAGTGGTGATCACGGGCGAAAGGATTATGACGAAGTCAATACCATGAAGGCATACGCGATCGGTGAGGGAATACCTTCATCGGATGTGTTTATGGACCATGCGGGTTTTTCTACCTATGAGAGTATGTACCGCGCGAAGGAGGTCTTCGCCGCGGATAAAATTATTATTGTGAGCCAGGAGTATCATCTGTACCGTGCGCTGTATATTGCGGACAAGCTGGGGCTTGAGGCTTACGGCGTGGCTGCGGACGGTGACAATTACGGCGGACAGACTTACCGTGAGATCCGCGAAATCCTGGCCAGAGTTAAGGATGCGGCTTACACCGTTTTTAAACCGAAGCCCACATATTTGGGCGATGTGATTCCGGTGAGCGGCAACGGTGATCTGACCAATGACTGAGATCAGCCGTTTAATGGGTCGATGACCGCATCGTGTGTGTCGTCAACCGGATCAATTGCTGGGATTAGGAACGGATAGACATCCTGGTAGGAGTCCAGTGCGGCATCCGTTGTCGGACCGTGGGTGATCAGACCGGTCATGTCGGTGGGCGATGCGGATTTACCGAGATAATCATAATTGTCGGTTTCGGTGAGGTATTCTGCTACCTCACCGTTTTTGATGCGCGGATAGGACGCAGGATCATCGTAGTGACGTATGGTATGCATAAAAAAACTCCTTTCATAGGGATTTTTGCCGAGGATATATACCACCGGCAAGCTTAGTATCTGAAAAAAGTAAAAAAACATGCTTGCTTTGCGGAAATTCAGGCAGATATCTATGGAAAAAAGAAAAAAAGTCTGCTACAATAAGTAGTTAGGAATGACAAGGAGCTTAGATTATGGCAGTGATTACCAACCATTTTGGTAATTTGGAAATTTTGACAGCACAGGACATCGCAGTGTCCCACTGTTTCACCACCCGCCGGGGCGGAGTGAGCAGAGGGATATTTGACAGTTTGAACTTGGGAATGGGGCGCGGTGACAGTGCGGAAAATGTAAAAAGAAATGTAGAAATATTGTCGGAGGTGTTGGGATTTGAACTGAGTGGTTTGGTCCTCACCCGACAGACTCACTCGGATATTATACGGGCGGTGACAAAGGCAGATGCAAACGGGGTCGATCACCGTGACTACCCGGAGTGTGATGCGCTGATCACAAATGATCCCGGGACAGCGATTATGATTTTTACGGCGGACTGCACTCCGATCTTGCTCTGGGATCCGGTGACCGGGGCAGTGGGCGCGGCACACGCCGGCTGGCGCGGGACGGCGATGAAGATTGCAGCGAAGACAGTCCGGGCAATGTCAGAAGCGTTTGGCTGTGCTCCCTCAAATATCCGGGCGGCCATTGGACCGAATATCGGGGGCTGCTGTTTTGAGACTGATGCAGAAGTTCCGCAGGCGATGAGAGCGGTATTCGGAGAAGATGTGGAGCGTTTCATCCGGTTCGACGGACAGAAATACCATTTGGATCTGAAGGAAATCAATGGACTGGCGCTTCGTGAGGCGGGAGTTCATCAGATTGAAATGAGTACTGATTGTACTATGTGTCAGCACGACAGGTTTTGGTCTCACCGTTACACTCGTGGAGAGCGCGGTTCGCAGGGGGCAATCATTGTCTGCCCGGAGCGGGCAATTTTAGATAAAAATACTTAGTGGATAAGGAGAATGAGAAGATGAAGTTTGCAATGGTTCATGAAAATTATAATGTGCTTGATTTAGAGCGGTCACTGGCATTTTATGAGAAAGCGTTGGGGCTCACAGAGAAGCGCCGCAAGGAGGCGAAGGACGGCTCCTTTATTATTGTGTATATCGGAAATGAGGAGAGTGCGTTTGAGTTGGAGTTGACCTGGCTTGCAGACCGCAAGGAGCCTTACAACTTGGGCGATGAAGAGTTCCATCTGGCGTTTAGGGTAGATGATTTTGAGGCAGCGCACCGCCTTCACGAAGAGATGGAGTGCATCGTGTATGAAAATAAG
>JAFSBP010000340.1 GCA_017437205.1 Lachnospiraceae bacterium | reverse complement strand
CGCTAGTCAGTATCCAATCTTCCCTCACTTCAATACAGTTCTTAAACATCGCCTCGCGAAACAGTTTTTGTTTCCCTTTGGTATATCGCTCGCCGATAAACCCGATCTTTCGATGTCCGTTCGCTTTCAGATGGCGGACAGCCTCCACCACCGCCTCCGACGGATCGGTCGCGAAACTGTCAAAGTCCGCACTCTCACCATACACAACGATCATCGGAACCTCCAGTTTGATCTCCGGCAACTTCGGCTTACCAATCACAATAATTCCGTCACTATGTCCAAATGTGGCATAGTACCGGATCAATTCAGCCTGAACCTCGCGGTCAAAATTCGTAACAGAAACCACGATGGTGCAGCCATATCGGTCAAATATCTCATTAAACGCGGAAATGACCGCATAATAAAACTGACTCTTCAACTCCGGTGCAATGATCGCGATAATCTTTCGATTATATTTTCCCTTATAATACTTATCATACACACCCATTTCCTTCGCAATCGAAAGAATTTCTTTGCGTGTTTCCTCATTGATTTCTTTACTGTCGGCAAAGGCTTTGGAAACGGTGGAAACGGATACATTTGCTTTTTTTGCGATATCAGAAAGCTTCATTTGTAATGCCCTCCCCCAATTAGGTATTATTTATCATATCACAAATCTGCAATATGTATATACCATTTTCACGAATTTTAAAAATGTTTTGGCTTGGTTTTTCACGAATTTTAAAAATGTTTTAGCTAAATCCTCACGTTTTTGAAAAATGTTATATTTCGAAACTTTTTCGTTCCCCCATAGATTGAAACAAACTCCCAATAATGATATGCTATTTTTGTCTGAGTAGGTGTTTTCGTGAAACTTTAGATGTGACACCTGCTGCAAAATACAAATTCAGGAGGTAACTGATGAAAAAAGTTGCATTTGTTGCTTTCGGTGAGGTGAACACCCCCATTGAAAAGCTCTGGGAAAAACATGACACGGCTCTTAAAGCCATCTCTTTCGATGATTGCGAGGTTTTCGACTCTGGCTTGGTGATTGACGATGCCAAATATGAGACTGCGGATGCTGCAATCGCAAAGCTCCAGTCAAAGCCTTTCGAGGTGCTGGTTCTTTGTGTGTGCGGTTGGATTCCCACCCACGCTGTGATCCGGGTAACAGATGAATTCCGTCACGTTCCTATGCTTTTGTGGGGACTGTGCGGTTGGAGAGAAAAAAACGGTAAGATCGTGACCACCGCTGAGCAAGCCGGAACCACTGCTCTGCGCCCTACGTTGCAGGAACTGGGCTACAACTTTAAGTACGTTTACAATATGATTGACCACGAAATGCCCCTTACCGAAATTCACAACTATATCACGGCTGCATCGGCAGTCAAAAAACTTCGCCGCATGCGTGTGGGTACTATGGGGTACCGTGATATGCTGCTCTATGGAACCCAGTACGAGGGATTCTCCCTTCGCCGCGATCTGGGTGTAGAGGTTGAGCCCTACGAGATGCTTGAGATGGTACGCGCTCTCGACACCCTTGACGAGGCCATTGTTCAGGAAGAAATTGATTACATCAAAAAAAACTGGGTGCTGGAAAAGCCCTGCGATCCTTCCATCATCGAAAAGGGCGTGCGTTAAGCACTTGCCATCGTCAAAAAGATTGAGGAAAGAGGCTGGAATGCCATCACCCTCATCGATGTTGACGGCATGAAGAAGCTGGAAGGCTTCCCTCCCGCTATGGTATTTATGATTATCGGTCGCCGCTACCAGATTCCTACCACCCCTGAGAACGATGTGATGGGCAATGTGACCCAGCTGATCGCAGGTCTTTTGACCGGTCAGTGCCCCCATTACATGGAATACTATGAGTTCTTCCCGAACAGTGTTCTGATCGGTGTGCCGGATTATGTGCCGGAGCACGTGATTGACGGTGAGGTGCGTATGCTCCCCGCTGCCTTCGGCCTTTTGAATACCTCCCTGCTCAATGTGTCCAAGTGCCGCACCGGCCGCGTTACCTGTGCGCGTCTCGTTTACACCGGCGGTAAGTATGCACTTCACGTTTACACCGGAACCGCAAACGCGCCGAAGCCTTGGAATGAGTACGGTTGGGATGATCCCGCGCCTCAGCTCGTTAGCCTTGAGGTCGAACTGGATTCACCTGTGGCAGAGTTCGCTCAGAAGGTGGCCAGCCAGCACGTGATCGTGACCTACGGCGACAACCGCGCACTGTTTGAGGAATTTGCCAACATTTTAGGCATTGAAGTAATGTAATAGAAGGAGGTATATAATTCATGAGTAAATTATTGATTGGATGGGCTGAGGAAAGTATTGTCCCCGAGAAAAAAGTTTCTCTGGCAGGCCAGTTATATGAACGAATCTCAGAATATGTGGAGAGTGATATCACGGTCACCGCGATGGCAGTTGAGGCGGACGATCAGCAGATGATCATCGCATCCGTGGACATTGTAAGCATCAATGATGCTCTCCTTACATTGGCACGTAAAAAATTTGCAAAACTTGTTTCCGTGGTTGCCCCTGAGAAACTTATCATCAGTGCCATCCACTCCCCCACCTCCGTGGGCTACCGCACCCCGGCTCCCGATACAAAAGGTCTCACTCCGAAAGAAATTTTAAACGAATTCCTGCCCGAAGGAAAGAAATACACTGCACTGGTAGAGGCTGATGAGACTGTTGCGACTCCCGACGAATGTCTGGAGCTCGTCTCTGAGAAAATTGCTATCGCAGCGGCAAGAGCATGGGAAAACAGAGCGGAAGCTCTCTACACCAACGCGTTTGGTCGTGCTGTAGTCGGTCATTGCCGCCGAGTTGTCTATGACGACGGCAGCGCAAAGATGTGGGGCGACACCAACAGCGCAAACTTCGTTGAGATTGAGGGTGGAAACGATTCCGGCATCGAGCTACTGTACACCTTCGACACGAACAAAAAGCTGACCGGTGTTGTGGCAAACATTGCCTGCCCAGCTCAGGTACTGGAACACAGAAACTTCATCTCCTCCGACTACTGGGGAAAAGTAAAGCAGTTCCTGCGCGAGAAGTTCGGAGATGATCTCTACCTTCTGGCACTTTGCGGTGCCGGCGGCGACCAGTGCCCCAGAGATATGATCCGCTGGGTGAATCCGGAAACTCCTATCAATGATCCCCACGTAAAGCGCGAACATTACATCGAGCGCAAGGCAGATCCCTCCATGTTTGATCTCAAGGGCTGTACGTTGATCGGAAAGCGTGTTGCAAACGAGATCATTGCAGTGTATGAGGAACTGGATGAGCTGAAATCCGAGGCTGACTTTGTCCACAAGGTAATCAACTACGATCTCCCCTTGAGAAAGGTAACTCCTGCGGAATATGAGAAGTCTGTGAGAGAGATTGAGTATTATGTACAGAAAAACAGCGACAAAGAAGTCTTTAATTACGAGGACAACGCCGCAATGTACGTCCATGCCGGAAACATCGCACGCTTCCGCAAACAACAGACCGTTGAGACTGTTAACGTCGAGTTCCACGTGATCAAGCTGGGCAGCATTGCCATCGCAACCAACCCCTTCGAGTTGTTCCTGGATTACGGAAATCGTATCAAGGCAAGAAGCTTCGCAGAGCAAACCTTCATTATTCAGCTGTGCTGTGGCGCCCTCGGCTACCTTCCTACCGAGAAGGCTGAGAGAGGAAGCCATTACAGCGCTTACGTTACCAGCGGTCAGATTGGCCATGTTGGCGGCGATATGCTGGTGAGAAAGACTATCAACGAGATCAATGAAATGTGGTAATTTTAAACTAATCTGTAACAAAAAAACTTCGGAGGTGGTCACCCGTTGGGGATGATCACCTCCGTTTTTATCTGCATACTTTTTTGTAACGCTCATTTTCGACTCTGCTCACACTCGTCTTCCATGACCAAAGCCCTGGTACTCCTCTAAAAAGAATTCCGCGGTTTTTTGCATATAAACGCCCACTTCGTCTCCCTGAAAACCGAACGTCATCGTCATATTTCCAAAATAGCGGTCCACGATCTGCACCATGATGCGAAGCGTCTGTGCCTCTACCCATGCCGCCGATGCCGCACATCGGTAAAAACTGCCGGGCTCATACACCGACCCAATCTCCTGTGAATATCCTTCCTCCGGGAACCAGCCAAAAAAGTTCTCTACACGGCCGAAAATCAATTCCCTATCTCCCCTGTGCATTGGTGTATCTCAAGATTCCCCTGTCATCTTCGAAGATAAACTGCATTTTGGTAATCCCCATGGGATTTTCCTCAAATCGATAAGTCGCACCATTTATCTTCTGCTCGAAATCACTGTTCCTCTCTCCGGTCTGTGCCAACAACTTGAGACCGTCCGTATAGGACTTTAGGCTATCTAACGCCTCTTTATTCTCTGGCAACGCCCGGTTTTCGGATTCATCCACGATCAAATCAAAAAATCCGTCAAAAATGGATTCAAGGAGCGGATCCTTACCCTGATTGTCTGCATTATAGATCATGATCATATCCTTTTCCGGCACACAGATCGCGTACTGCGATCCCATTCCATTTAGATAAAATGAATCGTGATGCATCCTCCAGAAAAGATATCCATAACCGAAAGTGCTTCTGGACGCAAACCCTTTGAAATCGTTATCGATCAGTTTGCTCGTCGCCTCACGCACAAACCGCTCATTTAACAGCTGCTTTCCGTTCCAACTTCCACCGTTTAGCACAAATCGCGCAACACGGAACAGATCCATCGGCGTACACAGCACCGCAGAATCTCCCCATGAATGACCTCCGGGACATTTGAGACAATATGCCTCCTTAGAAACGCCAATCTCATCAAACAACTTTTCTCTCAGGTATTCCATGAACAGTTTTCCCGTGATCCGTTCCACCAGCGCACAAAGGACAAAAGAACCAGTGGAATCATACTGGAAAATGGTTCCGGATGGCCTGCTCTCCCGATCATCGTTAGAAAAATAGAACTTCACCCGGTCATCCGGCTGCGCGCGTAACCAATCCTGCGGAGGCTTTGCCGTGCTCATCATCAACATGTGACGAATTGTCTGCCGATGCATATTTTGATCCGGCTGATTTTTAAGTTCTTCAGCAAAATATTTGGAGATAGGATCGTCCAAGTCCAGAAGTCCGTCCTGCTCAAGAAATCCAATCGCCAACGCCACAAAACTTTTGCTGACCGAGTACATCCGGTGCTGAAAGTCTGCTGTGAACGGCTCCCAGTAGTGTTCAAAGAACACTTCATTTCCTTTGGCAAGGATCATACTGTGGGTTGCCAGTCCCTTCTCCTCCAGACGCTTAATGTAGCGTTCAATATTCTCCGATTTCACCCCTACGCTTTCCGGGGTGGTGTAGGTGATCAAATCAACATTTTTGTGCATGGCCGCTCTCCTCTACTGTTCCAATGAAACATGTTAGGGCTTAATGAATTATAAAAAAAGCCCTGCAGATTCTCTTCTACAAGGCTTTTCATGGGGGTGGAGGGACTCGAACCCTCACGAGCGTGAACTCGGCAGATTTTGAGTCTGCTGCGTCTGCCATTCCGCCACACCCCCGTAGGTGTCTCTTGAACACGCTAGAAAATAATAACACTAAATGGGCAATTTGTCAAGCTATGTTTTTGATTTTTTGAAAATTTCTACCGATGGAAGTAGCAAAAAATCAATACCCGTTCACACCAAACGCATCCTTAATCACACGGATCTCTTCCCCCTTAATCGCCACCACATCAAACCGACAGCCGGTCGTCTCCGGCAACCGATGACAATAAAGGTAGAATCTTGCCACTTTAAGGATTGTCCAACGCTTTGCGGGCGTCACCGCCTCTTCCGGTTCCCCCGTGCGAGAGTCCGTGCGATATTTGACCTCCACAAAGACCAAATACATTCCGTCACGTGCAATAATGTCGATTTCTCCCTGCCGGCAGCGAAAATTAGTCTCCACGATGAGATATCCCATTGACTTAAGATACTCGGCGGCAATCTGCTCCTTCTTCGTTCCAAGGCTACGCTTGTTTCTTCTTTCGTTTTGATTCGAAGATTTCTTCTCCACTAACGAACCAAAACCCCCTTCTGAATAATATGGCAAAGCTCCAGATTTTTATCCAAGAGCAAAAGATTGGCGAATTTTCCCTCCGCAATCTCGCCGTAATCACCGTCGATACCGATGCTGCGCGCAGCGTTGGTACTGGATGCCTTCACCGCGAGTTCAAGGGGAATTTCCATCTCCAATACCGCTCTTCTCATACAATCCATCAGATTGGTCACACTGCCCGCAAGGGTTTCCGGATGATCGGTCAGCACGGCACGTCTGCCCTGCACGGTAACATCAAGACCGCCCAAACTGTAATCTCCGTCCTCCAAACCGCAAGCTGACATACTGTCACTGATAAAGACTACTCTGTCCTCACCGAACAGTTTCACCGCCGCACGAACAATTGCCGGATGCAGATGCACATTATCCGTGATCAACTCTACATATGCGCCCATATCCGATGCGGCAATTAACGGTCCGGGCTCACGATGATGAATTCCGGGCATTGCATTGAATCCGTGTGTCAAATGATTCACTCCCGCCTCCATCGCCTCTTTGGAAATATCGTATCCGGCCGTGGTATGCGCAATGGATACCGCAGGAATAATCTCGCTGATCTCTTTGATAAATTCCATCGCCCCGGGAAGCTCCGGTGCAACATCGCACTGACGAATCAATCCGCCAGACAACTCCTGCCAGCGAAGAACCGTCTCCACCTTAGGAAGCTGTAAAAACGCAGGATTCTGGGCTCCGACTTTATTAGGGCTAAGGAATGGTCCTTCCAAATGAAGACCAACCAGATCTGCTCCTTCTCCATCGTACTCTGAAACTGCCTTCATGGTACGGCTCATATCCTCCTCGGAGCAGGTCATTGCCGTGGGGCAGATGCCCAATACACCAACACTCTGCTGATATTTCGCTATGGCAGGAAGGGCAACCTTCGTATCCTCTCCCAACTCATGTCCCACGCAGCCGTGAAAGTGAATATCAATCAATCCGGGAATCGCATACATTCCCTTTCCTTCAATCTCCTGTTCACCATCTTTATCCTGTACTTTACCCACTGCCGTAATCCCGGCAATGCGCTGTCCGTCAACACGGATATCTCCAAGTTCGAATTTTCCATTTCTAAAAACGTTTGCGTTTCTAATCCACATATATTTTCCTTTCTGCCGCACTCACGCTACGGTCTTAACTAGATGATATATAAATCTCTATAACACAAAATTCCCTATAAAACTTCTGCGATGAATCGGGCAGGGACCGTATTTTTTGATCGCCGCAATGTGCGCCGCCGATCCATATCCTTTATTCGAGGCAAATTCATATTCCGGATAGAGTTCATCGTACTGACACATGATGCGATCCCTGGTCACCTTCGCCATGATGCTGGCAGCCGCAATAGACACACTCTTCGCATCTCCCTTGATAATAGATACTTGCGGCAGATCAATGCCCGGGATCTTCATCGCATCATTTAATAAAAGCTCCGGCTTTACGCTCAAGGATGCAACCGCATCTCTGATCGCAACGTAATTTGCCTGCAGAATGTTGATGTCATCGATCAGAGCCGGGGACGCAATGCCCACAGACCATGCGATGGCCTTCTCCTTGATTTCCTCGTATAACTCCTCCCTGCGTTTCGCGGAGAGCTGCTTGGAGTCATTCAGGTACAGAATCTCACAGTCAGGCGGTAAGATTACTGCACCGGCAACCACCGGTCCAGCCAGCGGTCCGCGCCCTGCTTCATCGATTCCACATATGTAAGTGTATTGGGGGTAAGAACGCTCATACTCACGCATCTTCTCCAGACGGGCAAGTTCCTCACAATACCGCGAATATTTTCTCTCCCACGACTCCAGAAGCTTCTTCACGCCTGATCGCTCATCCGCTCTCCACGCCTCAATCACCTGCGGAAGTGCCGAAAGTTCCGTCTTTTCCAATGTTTCTTTCATCTCTTGGAGAGATAAAGGTGCTTTCTGCTCCATGTCATTCTCCTTTTCACTGATGACGCAATATTCCAATACTCTTCAGTGGCCATACACGGACAAATGCCTTCCCCACGATCTGACTTATCTCAACGTTTCCTACATTCTCCATTCGGCTATCGGCACTTCCGTTTCGGTTGTCCCCCAAGACAAAGTACTCGTACTCACCCAGG
>JAFSBP010000339.1 GCA_017437205.1 Lachnospiraceae bacterium | reverse complement strand
TCGATTAAATTGGAGCATGTTAGTTATATTTACAATCAGGGAACCCCGATGGAGAAAGTGGCACTTAACGATGTGTCGCTGACGATCGGAAAGGGTGAGTTTATCGGTTTGGTAGGACATACCGGTTCCGGAAAATCCACGCTCATCCAGCACTTGGATGGGCTGCTTCGCGCGACCTCCGGTGAGATCTATTATGACGGTGAAAATATTTATGCGGAGAATTATCCCATGCGCGAACTGCGTGGCAAGGTGGGACTGGTGTTTCAGTATCCGGAGCATCAGCTGTTTGAGGCGGATGTGTTTACCGATGTCTGCTTTGGTCCGAAGAATTTAGGACTTACGAAGGAAGAGATTGAGTTGCGCGCGAAGGAGGCGCTTGAGGCGGTCGGTCTTGATGAATCTTACTATGACAATTCGCCCTTTGAGCTGTCCGGTGGGCAGAAGCGCCGGGTTGCGATTGCCGGTGTGCTGGCAATGAAGCCTGAGGTGCTGGTTCTGGATGAGCCGACAGCAGGACTTGACCCTAAGGGGCGAGAGGAGATTTTGGACGAGCTTAGAAAGCTTCACGAGGAGCAGGGGATAACTATCGTTTTGGTGTCCCACAGCATGGAGGATGTGGCGGCTTACGCAAAGCGCGTGATCGTGATGAAGGACGGAGCGGTGATGTACGACGACACCCCGGAAAAGGTATTTTCCCACCGGGTGGAGTTGGAGCAGATCGGTCTGTCGGTTCCGCAGGTTACGAAGGTGATGGAGGCGCTAAAAGCGGCTGGGATCCCTGTGAAAACCGGTGCGATCACTGTGGAGGAAGCGAAGTCTGCGATCCGAGAGGTACTGAGATGAAAGATATAACCTTGGGACAGTATTATCCGGTGGATTCGGTAATCCACCGTTTGGACCCGCGCACTAAGCTGGCGGGGACATTGATTTATATTATTGCATTGTTTGTGGCGAAAGGCCCTTTTTGTTATTTGCTGGCGGCCGGGTTTCTGTTTATGGTGATCCGATTATCTAAGGTACCGGTGAGCTATATTGTGCGCGGATTGAAGCCGATCATTATGATTTTGGCATTTTCCGCCGCGTTCAATCTGTTTTTGGTGGATGGCACGCCGATTCTCCGGATATGGAAGCTGACGATTACCGTGGAAGGAGTTCTTCAGGCGATTTACATGGCGCTAAGGCTGGTGTTTCTTATCATGGGGTCATCACTGATGACCTTTACCACCACGCCGAATCAGCTGACGGACGGTCTGGAGAGCGGCCTGGGCTGGATGAATAAGATACATGTGCCGGTGCATGAGATTGCGATGATGATGTCCATCGCACTGCGGTTTATCCCAATCTTGGTGGACGAGACGGATAAAATCACGAAGGCACAGACGGCCAGAGGAGCGGATTTCGAGAGCGGCAATCTCATTCGCCGGGTGAAGAGCATGATCCCGCTATTGGTGCCGCTGTTCATCTCGGCATTTCGCCGCGCGGCAGATCTGGCGATGGCGATGGAAGCCAGATGCTATCAGGGCGGTGAAGGGCGCACAAAGATGAAGCCTCTCCGGTATACGGGGCTGGATATGTATGGATATTTAGTATTATTTGCATTTTTGGCGGCGATGATTATCCTGCAGATTTTTACGTAACCGAGTGTTTCGGGACAATGACCGGCGCGGATAAAGATCAATGGATATGAATGAGTAGTGACAGAAAACGGAGGCGTTCGGGATGCGCAGAATCAAACTGACTGTGGCCTATGACGGGACGAACTACTGCGGCTGGCAGGTTCAGCCCGGACAGAGGACCATTGAGGGAGAATTGAATAAGGCGTTGTCCGGGCTTCTTCGTGAGGAAATTTCTGTGATCGGGGCGAGTCGTACGGACGCAGGCGTTCACGGCCTGGGAAATATCGCTGTGTTTGACACGGACTCCCGGATTCCAGGGGAGAAGTTTTCCTATGCACTGAATCAGC
>JAFSBP010000338.1 GCA_017437205.1 Lachnospiraceae bacterium | reverse complement strand
GTTATCAGTGGTTGTTGGTATACAGATGACGATGATAGTACGATTGCTGATTTGGCGCGATCGCTGGGCGTGAACCTGAAATTTACAAGTTACGTAAGGTACTGTACAAAAGAATAATAAATCATATATGGAGGACTTAATTGAAAAGTGACAGATTTATTTTCCGCGCCATCCTCCCCGATGAGGCGGATCAGGCAGTTGAAATTGAACAGATTTGTTTTCCGCCCCATGAGGCATGCTCTGAGCAGCACATGAAGGAGCGGATTGCGAAGGCACCGGAGCTGTTTTTGGTAGCAGTTGATCGGGAGACCGGATTGGTTGCGGGATTCTTAAACGGATTATCTACCGACGAGGAGTCTTTCCGGGATGAGTTTTTCACCGACGCGGAGCTTTATGACCCGAAAGGAAAGAACGTCATGCTTCTCGGTTTGGATGTGCTGCCGCAGTATCGCAGACAGGGGCTGGGAACTGCGCTGGTGGAGGAATATGCTCGTCGGGAGAGAGAAAACGGTCGTCAGGCACTCATTCTGACTTGTCTGCAGGAGAAGGTGGCAATGTATAAAAAGATGGGTTTTTACGATGACGGAATTGCGAATTCCACTTGGGGCGGTGAAGAGTGGCATGAGATGACGCGAGTTTTATAGGAAAGGAAGTAGGACAAATGAAAAAGAAACACAAAGCGTTAAAGGTACTTGGCATTATTTTAGGAGCAATCGTTGCATTTATGTTGGTGATCAATGTGATCCCGCCGAAGAAGAATGTGACAGAGAATCCGTTTGTGGTGAAAAAGGGAGAGCTTCCCATGATCGCGGCGCACCGTGGCGGCGGAGACAACAATCCGGAGAATACGATGTTGGCATTCCGAGAGGCAGTAAAGAACATCGGTATAGATATCATCGAGAGCGATCTGTACATGACGAAGGACGGCTATCTGGTATATAACCATGACTCTTACATTGACGAGACCTGCAATATCAACGGTGATTTGACACTGGATGCGGTGGAGGAACTCTGCGAGGAAAAGGCAAATCGTCACTACATCAAGGATATGACGCTGGCGGAGCTTCAGCAGTACAATTTTGGTTATTATTTCGAGGATGAGAAGGGCGAGCGCATCTACAAGGATGCGACAGATCTGGAGGGATTAGGATTGCAGATCGCCACGGTAGACCAATTGTTTGAGGAGTTCTACGAGGAGTATCCCGACCTTCTGTTCATCGTCGAGATCAAAAACAGTGGAGAACTGGGCTATGAGGCATGCCGCATTTTGAGCGAGACACTGAATCAGTATCCGAACTATCGTGACCAGATCGTGGTGGGAACCTTCCACGACGAGATAGAGGCAGAACTGAAGGCAAAGTATGATGATTTGATGCGAGGCGCACCTACCGGAACTGCGGCGAAGTTTGTATTGACCACTTATCTGGGTGTGAATCTGTTCGATAACAGTGATTTCGCCTGCCTCCAGATTCCGACCAGCTATGATCTGGGTGTGGAGATCTTTTTAGATTCCCAGATGCTGATCAACCGCGCGCATCGCAGAAATGTGGCGGTTCAGTATTGGACAATCAACGATGCGGATGAGATGCGCGAATTGATTGAGCTCGGCTGTGATTGTATTATGACGGACAATCCGGTACTGCTTAAGCAGGTGCTTGATGAGTATCGCTGATTAGGATAGCGGCAGGAAATTGACAGCGTGGAGGATGACAGGATGATTAAAAACATTATTTTCGACATTGGCAGGGTTCTCGTTACCTTTGATCCCGTACAGTATGTAAATTCTCTTGGATTTGACGAGGAGACGGCACGTGCAGTGGTGGGTGCCATCTTTCATGATCCGTTGTGGATTGAAACCGATCGAGGTGTGATTCCTGTAGAGAAATTTGAGGATGCCTTTGTGGCCAATGCGCCGGAGTACGAAGCGCAGATCAGAAAAGCGTATCACGAAATGGGCAGGATGATTCAGCTGATGCCCCACACGATGCCCTGGGTGAAAGCGCTGAAGGAACGCGGATATCGCTTATATGTGCTTTCTAACTACGGAGAATATCTGTTTTTGAAGTCAAAGCATCGACTGGACTTTATGCCCTACATGGATGGGGCGGTGATCTCCTATCAGATACAGATGATCAAGCCGGACCGGGAAATCTATGAGTATCTGTTTAAGAAATATGATTTGAGTCCGGAGGAGT
>JAFSBP010000337.1 GCA_017437205.1 Lachnospiraceae bacterium | reverse complement strand
TGCTTAGTCGAAAGGGGAAATGATATGTCGCTGACGTTAAGGATAATGTTGATCATTGGCTGTATACTCACGGTGATCTATGTGCGCGGAAAAATTAAAAAATCCAAATTCAAAGCGGAAGAGTCCATGTTTTGGCTGGCGTTTGTATCTTTGCTACTGGTGATCAGTGTATTTCCGCAGTTGTTGACATTGATTGCCCGTATTCTGGGAATTTATTCGGAAGTAAACTGCATTTTTATGCTCATCATCTTTTTGCTTCTGATCAAAATATTTCTCCTTTCAAAGCGGATTTCCGATTTGGAAGACAAGGTAAAAAAATTGGTTCAGTCGATCGCCATCGAAAAAAAACAGGAAGAGTAGAATCGACGACGGGAGAACATTATGTATACGGAGAGAGACCACACGTTTGTGGTATGTGCGTATAAGGAAAGTGCATATTTGGAGACTGCAATCCGTTCATTGCTCGACCAGACGGTAAACGGCAGGATTATCGTGTCCACCTCCACCCCGAACGCGAGGATCGAAGGTTTATGTGAGAAATACGGGCTTCCGTTAGTGGTCAATCGGGGCGAGAGTTCCATCGCGAAGGACTGGAATTTCGGCTACAATGCGGCAGAGACGCCGCTGGTGACGGTTGCGCATCAGGATGATATCTATGAGCCTGAATTTTTGGAAAGGTCGCTTATCGCCTTGAACCGGGTGGAAGGAAAGAACGTGCAAATCGCGTTTACGGATTACTGTGAATTGAGAGCCGGAAAGAAGGTTTGCCGAAATAAGCTGCTGACAATAAAGCGGATTCTACTGCTTCCGCTTCGCATCAGATCACTGGGGAAATTCCGTTTCGTGAAGCGCAGAATACTTTCCTTTGGAAATCCCATCTGCTGTCCGTCCGTGACGCTGGTGAAGGAAAATCTTGGTGCCTCGGTATTTGATGAGCGGTATGTCAACGGCTGCGATTATAAGACGTGGGCCGGTTTGGCGAATAAAGAGGGGATGTTTTTGTATGTACCGGAAAAACTGATGAGTCATCGCATCCACGCAGAGTCTGCCACCACAAAGAATGTGGCAGATGGAACCAGAAAGCAGGAAGATTTGGAGATTATGTGCGGATTTTGGCCGAGATGGGTGGCAAAGCAGATTCACAGACTGTATGTAAAAGGTGAGAAGAGCAATACGGTCTGAAGGCAGGAAAAGAGGTTCATCATGAAAGAACGATGGTTGACGGGAATAAATAATTTAAAAAGAGATATAAAGGAAGCGCCAAAGCCGTGGATCGCGGCGGCGATGATAATATTGTTCGTGGTCTTTCGCTGGGGAAAAAAGATTTTGGGACTTGATTCTCTCGGAATCACAACAGACTATCCCGCAGTTCCCGGAATGGCGGTTATGATGCTTGTATTGTCCGTGATCGCTCTGGCGGTAATTTTCTGGTATGTGTTGAGGGCGAAAGAGTTTCGGTTGGATAAGATGTACCTGCGCTGCGGATTGCTGTTAGGTGCATTGTATCTGTTCATTTTACCGCCGCTGTGCGCGCCGGATGAGTGGGTACACTATGTTACCGCTTATAAGGTATCGAATCAGATTCTCGGGGTAGAGCCTCTGGATGAGCAAGGCGAGGTGATGGTTCAGGAGGAGGAGATGCAGGCCAATGACGGCGCGTTTCCGGATGCGGAGCAGTATCAGTATTTCTGGACACATTATTTTGGAAAAGAGACCGGGGATGAGTTAGTTGCCAGTGGAAAAGGACCGAATGGCTATTACATGCTTCCCTATCTTCCTCAGGCCATAGGAATCACGGTGGCGCGGATATTCAATCTGAATTTTGCAACGCGGATATTGTTTGGACGAATCTGCAATCTCATATGGGCGGTGGTTGCCATCTCTCTGGCGATCAGATGGATGCCTTTTGGAAAGAAAATTTTGTTTTGTGTCGGAATGCTTCCAATGACGCTCCATGAGCTGGCATCCAATTCGTATGACGCATGGATCATTGCATTTAGTATGATGTTTATCGCATACTGTATGAAACTGGCTTATGAAAAAGCTACGGTGGATAGGAGCGATATTGCCATTTTGGCGGTGTTGATCGCGCTTCTTGCGCCCTGTAAAGTGGTGTATGCGCCGCTCATCGGACTTTGCCTTCTGATTCCGAAGGAGAAGTTCGGAGACACGAAGCGTTGGGTGATTTCGGCAACTATTGTGTTGGGCGCAGTTATGGTGATCATGCTTTTGCTTAACGGAAGGATTCTCGGAAGCTATGTGACGGAGGATACGTCTGAGCATATTATCGGATGGGCCGGAGAACCGGGATATACGATCAGCTATTTTCTTGAGCATCCAATGGAATATCCCAAAATTATCTGGAATACACTGACGATCGGAGATATGGGGCTCCCTAAGAACTATCTTCAGGATATGTTGGGGCGTGTGCTCGGCTGGCTGGATCAGAACCTGAAGATGCCTCAGATATATTATACAGCGCTGGTCTTGTTGACATTGGGGCATTTTATTTCCGTCGACGGCGAGGTTAAGGTGTTTAGGCGTTGGAATAAGCTTTGGATGACTGTATTGGTCGCAGCGATTTTCCTGTTGGTACTGACATCAATGCTGCTGTCACATACGCCGATCAGTCAGGCTCATGTTCACGGTGTACAGGGCAGATACTTTTTGCCTATACTGCCGCTAATGGCGCTGGTGATTTTTAAGGATGTGGGGTTGGTTGTGAAAAAAGACCGGCAAAAGCTCCTAAGCGCGGCGTTTGCGGTGTTCCATGTGCTGTTGATGGCGCAGCTGTTCGGTCAGGTGATCACGGTACATCTGGCAGGGTGAGACGAAAGCTAGCGAGCGGAGTGATGCAAAAAAGGGATCGTGATATGGATCAGGAGGATTGAAAAATGGGTAAGATCAAAGTGACGAGATGTGAAATCGAAGGACTCTGTGTGGTGGAGCCGTCTGTGTTCGGCGATGACCGCGGATACTTTATGGAGACATACAATTATAATGACTTCAAGGCAGAAGGGCTTGACATGGTGTTTGTGCAGGATAATCAGTCCATGTCTGTGAAAGGAGTGCTGCGTGGTCTTCATTATCAGAAGCAGTTCCCTCAGGGAAAGCTGGTTCGCGTGGTGAGTGGCAAAGTCTTCGATGTGGCGGTGGATCTGCGCACCGGCTCCGAAACCTACGGAAAGTGGTTTGGCGTTGAACTGTCCGGCGAGAATAAGAAGATGTTTTATATTCCGGAAGGATTTGCACACGGATTTGTTGTGTTGTCCGATGAGGCGGTATTTGCATATAAGTGTACCGATTTTTACCATCCCGGCGATGAGGGAGGTATTTTGTGGAGTGATCCCGAAATCGGCGTGGAGTGGCCAATCGAGCCGGATGCGAAGTTGATTATTTCGGAGAAGGATCAAAAGTGGGGCGGTCTTAAAGACGCATTCAAATTTTAATCAGCGCCGATGCAATGGATGTAAAATAAAAGCAGAGCATGGGCGGGAGGTATATCGTGCCGGAGCAGAAGAGTTTTAAATTTAAATATAGGCTGATCATGGAGCTTGCCAAGGCTGATTTTAAGAAACGTTTGGTGGGGTCCTACTTCGGCTTGCTCTGGATGTTTGTCCAGCCGGTGGTCACGGTAGTGATCTACTATATGGTATTTACGGTGATTGGCCGGGGACAGCAGCAGGCAATGGACGGTGTGTCCTATCTCTTATGGATGATCTGCGGTCTGGTACCGTGGTTTTTCTTCAGTGAATCCATGATCGGCGGTACCAACTGTCTGTTAGAATACCGATATTTGGTGAAAAAAGTTGTATTTCAGATTGAACTGCTTCCCATGGTGAAAATCACATCGGCGGCAGCGGTGCATGCGTTCTTTGCGTTTGTATTGTTGATCGTGAGTGTGCTTTTTGGAAACTACCCCAGTGTTTTCTGGATACAGATTATTTATTACAGCTGCTGTGCGGCGGCGCTTGCTCTGGCGGTAACGAAGCTCACGTCCGCGGTTGCAGTGTTGTTTGGAGATATGGCGCAGGTGGTAAACATTGCCATGCAATTTGGTATGTGGCTGACACCGATCATGTACAGTAACGATCAGGTACCCTGGCCGGTGGTGGCATTTATTCTCCGTTTGAATCCCATGTATTATGTGGCAGAAGGGTACCGTGATGCTTTAATTCGCGGTGTCTGGTTCTGGGAGAGACCGTACACCATATACTTCTGGGCGGTGACAGCCCTGCTTTATCTGCTGGGAAGCCGCACATTTAAGAAACTTAAGCCGCATTTTGCGGATGTATTGTAGGAGGTGCAGTCGATGAATGCGATTGAAGTTCGTGATGTGACGAAAATCTATCGGCTGTACAATAAGCCGTCAGACCGTCTGTTGGAGACTCTTTGTCCGAAAAAGAGCCGTCACAGAGACTTTTATGCCCTGAACGGGGTATCCTTCAATGTGGAGAAGGGAACGACAGTGGGCGTGATCGGAACCAACGGTTCCGGCAAATCCACGATTTTGAAGATTATCACCGGTGTGCTCACCCCCAGTGCCGGTGAGGTGAAGGTGAACGGTACCGTGTCCGCACTTTTGGAGCTGGGAGCCGGGTTCAACATGGAATATACCGGTTTGGAAAATATCTACATGAACGGTACCATGATGGGCTTTACCAGACAGCAGATGGAGGAGAAGCTTCCGGAGATATTGGCCTTTGCGGATATCGGGGAGTTTGTGGATCAGCCGGTGAAGAGTTATTCCAGCGGTATGTTTGTGCGTCTGGCGTTTGCGCTGGCGATCAATGTGGAGCCGGATATCTTGATCGTGGATGAGGCATTATCGGTGGGAGATGTGTTCTTTCAGGCGAAGTGTTACCACAAGATGGAGGAGATTAGAAAACGTGGTACCACCATTGTGATGGTTACCCATGATATGAGTTCCATCATTAAATATTGCGATAAAGTGGTTCTTCTAAATCGCGGTGATAAGCTGGCGGAGGGTGAGCCGGGTAAGATGGTGGATCTTTATAAGAAGATTTTGGTCGGACTTGATCCGGTGGAGGACGAGCCTGTTAAGAGTGAAGGAAATCACTCCGGACAGCTTCGCTGGCTGGATAGCCTGGAGGAGAACCCGGGTCACATGAACTATGGTGATGGAAGTGCCAGTATTGTGGATGTGGGCATTTTCGATGAACAGGGAAGACTGACGAATCAGATATTCAAGGGTTCAGAATTGACGATCCGCACGAAGGTACAGTTTGCGAAGCCGGTGGATATGCCAATCTTTTCCTTTACGTTCAAGGATAAAAAGGGGACGGAGCTGACGGGGACGAACACCATGTACGAGAAAATTCAGGTGACGCCGGCAAAGAGCGGCGATGTGTATGAAGTGAGTTTTCGTCAGCGCATGACTCTCCAGGGTGGGGAATATCTCCTGTCGGTAGGATGTACCGGTTTTGAGTCTGGCGAGTTCGTGGTTTACAATCGACTGTATGATATCGTAAATATTGTAGTGATTTCTGCAAAAAACACCGTAGGCGTGTATGACATGGAGTCGGATGTGACGGTGACGAAGGAGTTAAGATCGTGAAAGATATTTTGGATTTGACGTATTATCCGGGGCAGGATTACTACGGTGACGGAGAGATTGAAGATAGGATACTTGCCCTTGTCGAGTCCGGCAGGGATGTGGAGGAAATCCTGCGGGAAAACAACGAGTGGGCGATTCTTTACCATCTGTCGGATATCCGGGAGAATCTGTTGGACTGGTATGAGTTTAACCCGGATGCTACGCTCCTTGAGATCGGAGCCAGTTGCGGCGCGGTGACGGGACTGTTTTGCCGGAAGGTAGGGCAGGTGACGGCGGTGGATCAGTCGAAGAAGCGTTCCATTATCAATGCCACCAGAAACGGCAGCAGAGAAAATCTAAAGATCATGGTGGGAAATTTTGAGGATATCGAGATCAGGGAGAAGTTTGATTACGTGACACTCATCGGAGTGCTGGAATACTCCTCCAGCTACATTAGCAAGGGCGAAAATCCTCATTTGGAGATGCTTAAGCGGGCGCGCGGGTTTCTGAAGCCAGGCGGAAAGTTGTTTATTGCCATTGAGAATAAGTTTGGAATGAAATATTTTGCGGGTGCCCCGGAGGATCACACGGGCCGAGTGGCTGATGGAATCATGAATTATCCGGGTGTGAACAGTGTATACACGTTTTCCAGACCGGAGATTGAGGAGCTGCTCAACGAGGCAGGATTTAAGAACAATCGGTTTTATTATCCTATGCCTGACTATAAACTGCCGTCGGTGATTTA
>JAFSBP010000336.1 GCA_017437205.1 Lachnospiraceae bacterium | reverse complement strand
GTCCTGAAGGCAACTCCCCGTCCTTTAGGCACTTGACGCATGTATTTCTACTCTGTATTAATTTCGTAAATCACTATAGCACGTTTTTGCTTAATTGTGAAGTGTTTTTTATCAGATTTTCTAATTTTTGTTAATTTTATAGCAACCCATCGTATTTTAACATCGATTATATGCCAAACTGCTGTCGCTCAGACCGCTTACTTGGAATCAATCCGTGCCCACTCTCCGGTTTCAGAAACCTTTTCCAAAATCACCTCATATGTCCCAGTGCCACGATAAACTGCGATTTCCAGTGCCTCACTGTCCACACAAAAGGTAAATTCATCTTTAGCACCCCAGTTTCCGTTCAATCCGCCGAAGGCAGAGTAAAAGATAAGACACAGTCTCTCTCCCTCCTGCTTTACCGAAACATCGCGGATATAACCCATAGAACCAGCTACCCCTGCCCGCACCGTCATCATCTCCCCGTCATCGGACAGTATATACTCGCCAACGAACACATCTGTCCGCTTCATCAATCCGGTACCGACCAGATAAACCGCTGCAATGCCAGCAACCAGCACACACATACACACCAGATACTTCATCCATCTTTTCGCACATTTCTCTTCCATCCGAACATCCTCCATCTCTATTTCTGATTGAGAAAGCGGATGATCATGGCAACACCGACAATCAACAGGCCGAAGAAGAACAATACAAAAAGTGCTGTTCCATTCAATGTAATGATCGATGATGTTCCGATCTGCTCGTGGGAATCCGGCAGAAACAGACTCACCAGCCCAAACCAAATCAGACCGATCACGGCGGCGATGCAGATAGTCATCCCTGCAAACAACATTGTCTGCTTTCGAGTCTGCTCGTTCTTTGGTGTGCCTTCATCAAAAACGCAATCCGCTTTCATGAGGTAATCCAGACTGACCCCGAAATAGTCACTGAGCGCAATGAGCTTATCGCTCTCCGGATAGGTCACATTACCCTCCCACTTGCTGATGGACTGACGTGAAACATTCAACGCCTCCGCCAATTGCTCCTGTGACAGGCCTTGCTTTTTTCGCAGGTCGTATAACTTTTCTCCGAGAGTCATGGAATTACCTCCTTTCGCAGATTTAGTTTAGATGAAAACCTTTCAAAACACTATATCAGCAGGTTGACAATTACGCACCTGCAGGTTGCAAATGCGCAATCACTCGTATTTCTCCGCAATCTCTCCCTGCTTCTTATAGATAGAGTTCGCTTTCACCACGCCGCGCACCATACTTAAGGGGTAAATATTGCTTCCCTTTCCGACCACGCTTCCAGGGTTCAATACCGTCCCGCAACCAACCTCTACATCATCTCCTAACATCGCACCGACTTTCTTTCGATTGGTCTCTATCTTCTCTGCGCCATCCTTGATGACTACATTTTTCTTATCCGACTTCACATTTGAGGTAATGGAGCCTGCTCCCATGTGTGCACGATAACCGAGAATTGAATCACCTACATAGTTATAATGAGGTACCTGTACCATATCAAATAAAATCACGTTTTTCAGCTCGGTGGAGTTTCCAACGACAGCTCCGTCACCCACCAGCGCATTTCCGCGGATGAATGCACAGTGGCGAACCTCCGCCTCTTTTCCGATGATCGCAGGACCATTAATATAGGCGGTGGAAGCCACCTTTGCAGATTTGGCAACCCATACATTTTCTCCTATCTTATCATACTCGTCGGATGACAGCGTTGCACCCAGTGCCAGAATAAAATCACCAATCTCAGCCAATCCCTCCCACGGGTAAGTGTACTTCTCAAGCATAGGCTTCGCCAACGTATGCTCCAAACTGTACAGTTCCTTAATCGTAATTTCCTTTTTCATTCTCAAATCCTCCTCAAAAATAATATATATTTGGTCAATCGTTTAATTTTTCCCATGAATAACCGATTTCGCTGATGTTCGAGATTTTAATCAGGGAATCGGTATAAATATTTTCCCCGACATTAACGCTGACCGAAATCAGATAATGGGAATGGGCACCCTCAGCAGCCTGAAAAGTTCCTGTATATACACCGTCAGCACCTGCTCTAACATCGAATTCTCTGCTAGTTCCCTTACGATCCGTTACAATAATCTTGTAATCATATTTCAGATTGCTTACATTTGATGTGAAATTCAATCGAAATGTCTTCACTCCATCTGCATTCGCTTCGGAACGCAGATCATATCCATCCACAGAAAATTCAATCGGAATATCCGGTTGGTGTTCTTCTCTGAGTGAAATCGATTTTACAAGAAATCCGAGCAGCATTCCAAAAAGAATACAACAGACCGAAAGAGCAATCATTACCGTCTTTCGATTACTATTTGTTTCCTTCGTCAGACTGTCATTTTCAGTGTCCGCTGAAACCACACCTGATGCCGGCGCTTTTGGTTCCTCCAACCCAAACAATACATTTGGACTTGCTTCAAGTATCTCGCAGAGCCGGATAATATTACTCATCTCCGGTTGCG
>JAFSBP010000335.1 GCA_017437205.1 Lachnospiraceae bacterium | reverse complement strand
TCTGCTCGTTAGCACACCACCACATTACACCGGTCGCGCCGTTCGCCCAATTTGAAAACAAATTTACCTTCAAAAAATCTCCTGCTTCTTTATCTCCGCAGAGCATCGGTCCCATAGTCCCGATTTCCTCCACCAGACATGGCCTATTTCCCAGTTCAGCATAATATTTTGTCTGGCAGGTTGCGTGCATCAATGTTTGCACAGATGTGACCTTTGCCTCAGAGCAATGTGCTACCCAATACGGATACGGATGAGTGGTAAACATATCCACACTCTCTGACTGATCAAACATGTTCCACATTTTTCCGATATCCAAACCATGCATACCGGAGATAATCGGACGTGTTGGATCATTGGCACGAATCGCATTACTAATCATCATCGCCCACGTATCTGCCCGTTCACGACTTTCAGTCTCACTTAAGCAATCGCACTCATTTCCCAAATCCCATGCATAGATGCATTTTCTATGTTTAAATCGATTAACAAATCCTTTAATAAAACGCTGCTCCAACATCAGTGCCGTAGCATCACTAAACAAATTTTTACCATAGAGAACGGGAGGAACGAATAACCTTCCACTCATCCAACCGGTAATAAGACCGACGATAAATTTTAATCCGTATTCTTCAGCCAGATCACAGAACCGATCAAATTTGTCCAGCATTTCTTCATCTAAAAAGTAGGGATTCGCTACTGTTTTATCCCCATCCAGCAAAAAACCTTTACTTCTTCCACGACAGCCATATAACGGAATCACCGGCTGAAAATCGCGCCAGTTTGGAAACACACGCAAATATTCCACTCCGTGGCTACTCAGAATTTCGAAGTCATCTCTGACTGCCTCCTCACTCCACTGATTCCACATCTCAGTTCCCGCATTCGAAGCCCAGTAGTTACATCCTAAGATAAAATCCATTTTCCCCTCCACATTCTAAACCAATATTCATGAAACGAGCCTAACTATAACTCATCATAAAACAACTTAACGCCCTGTTCTTTCAAGCGCTTTTGAAGTTCTCTGACGTCAATTGCGGTAAAATCGTCACTTATCGCCGCTGCCACCCCGGCAGCCTCTCCGGTAACCGCACAGACAGGAATCACACGAACAATCTCCCACATGGGTTCATTTGCCGAAATACTTCTCCCGGCAGTAATCAGATTCTTTACCTTTGCGCCATGGAGACAACCAAAGGGCACCTCATACACAGGTCCACGCTTTCTCCAGTTGCCCACCATTCCAACACTGTCATCAAATTCCTTTCGGTCATCATCCAACGTCATGGCATAGATTCCTTCAATTCTTCGAGTCATTCTTAACTGAGGAATCGTCGCCATCGTCACCGGTAAATATGTATCATCTTGACTGCGCTTCTCTAACACATCCTTCAGCAACGATTCATGAGACAGACACATCATTTCACTGATCTCATCTGCATCCACACCCTGGAAATGTCTTCTACTGAGACTACGCACCTTTTCCTCCTCTGACTTTAACTCATCAGGTGCCTCTATGTATCCTAATCCCCTGAGATCATATCCCTTTTTTCCGGTAAAATAGTACCAGGAAACCAGCACATTTTGAGACTTATAAAGCTCTGTTGTTTACCCTGCCATCACACATATATCCGCTTCTCCGG
>JAFSBP010000334.1 GCA_017437205.1 Lachnospiraceae bacterium | reverse complement strand
GTAAACACTGTCTTTCCGGTGCCCAGATCTCCATCCAGGCAAAAAATTTGACCGGGCTTTGCTCTAAGTCCAATCCGCCGTCCCAGCTCGTAGGTCTCCCCCGGACAGTTTGATTCGATCACTCTCATCTGTGTTACCTTTCTTTCCTCACATCGGTTTCCCGCTTCCATTCGGATATGCAAGCACCACCATATTAATGCTTCTTTCCGGTATGCTCTGCGATCAGTGCCTTCAATTCTTCACCCTGCTCACCAAACTGGCGCACCGGCATAATGCTTCCCCGCACCTTTCCGGTATACAAAATCCAAACTCTTTTCATCATGACAACTTTGGTCACCTGCTCCCAACGACAGCCGGCTTTCATCTCACCCTGCTCCTGAATCAGCCCATTTTCCGTAAATATATAAGTGATAGGTTTCTGCAAAAAGGAATTGGTTTTAATCTGCATTGCGGCCTTTCCAAGCATGGTAATCGGGCTGATCACCAAAAACCACAAGCCGACAACCACAAATATAGCCGTTGTCGGTGATGTAGTGCCGCTGACAAATTCGCTGATTGCTCTCCCGATGCAGAAAAGGCTGAGCAAAATCCCGATGATACCGCTCAGGCTCATATAAGAATGATGCATGAGAAAGGCATACATATCCCATTTATCAACCTTAAAGTCCAGACGTATCTCCGTGTCGCCGTAAATTTCGGCAAGAGGATCTGAGTTTTCTTTCGTCGTGTCTTCTTCAACAGCCTCATTTACTGCATCACCGGACACTTCTTCCGCGTTCGATGTTTCGACAACTTCATCCTGTACATCGGATACTGTCATCCTAGCCTTCTCGGCAATACTTTTTTCTTTCACTTCATTCTCTGCCTGCTTCGGGCTCATGTTTATTTTTCCTCACTTATCTTCATGGTCAACTGAATACGTTTTCTCTGCAGATCCACACTCATTACCTGCACCTGCACAATATCACCCACGCTCACTGCCTCAAGGGGATGCTTGATAAAACGGTTCGTCATCTGAGAAATATGCACCAGACCGTCCTGATGAACACCGATATCCACAAACGCTCCAAAATCGATAACATTGCGAACTGTTCCGGTCAAAATCATGCCCGGTTTCAGATCCTTCATATCCATGACGTCGGAACGGAGAATCGGGCCGTCCATCTCCGCACGAGGATCGCGAGCCGGTTTTTCCAGCTCCTTCAAAATATCCGCCAGCGTAATCTCGCCAATGCCCAACTCTTCTGCCGTTTTTTTCTTATCCACGACCTTTTTACTGATGCCGGGCAGTCCACCGCGCAAGAGTGCCTCCGCAGACACGCCCAGTTTCTCCATCAATTTCGTTGCGGCCGCGTAGCTCTCCGGATGCACTGCAGAAGTGTCCAGAGGATTCTTTCCGCCATAGATGCGCATAAATCCTGCACACTGCTCGTAGGCCTTCGGACCAAGCTTTGCCACTTTCAAAAGCTGTGCTCTGTCGGTGAAACGGCCGTTTTCCTCACGGTAGGCCACAATATTCTTTGCAATGGTCTTTGAGATGCCGGAAATATATTCAAGCAACGAAGCAGACGCTGTGTTCAGATCGACACCGACCTTATTCACACAGTCCTCCACCACGCCTTCCAGCGTCTCTCCCAATTTTTTCTGATTCATATCGTGCTGATACTGACCGACACCGATGGATTTCGGATCAATCTTTACCAATTCTGCCAACGGATCCTGCAGTCTGCGGGCAATGGAAGTAGCACTTCGCTGTCCCACATCAAACTTCGGGAACTCCTCCGTCGCCAGCTTGCTGGCAGAGTAAACAGACGCTCCCGCCTCGTTGACGATCACGTACTGTACTTTTCCCTTTAATTCCTTAATCAGCTCCACGATCACCTGCTCAGATTCGCGGGACGCGGTACCGTTACCCACGGAAATCAGATCAATCTGATACTTGGCAATCAGCTGCTTCAATACCCGCTTCGCTTCCTCCACGCGGTTCTGAGGCGCGGTAGGGAAAATAACCGTGGTATCTAACACCTTTCCGGTGGCGTCCACCACCGCCAGTTTACAGCCGGTTCTGAATGCCGGATCCCAGCCCAGCACGGTCTTACCCACGATAGGCGGCTGCATGAGAAGCTGCTGAAGGTTCTTTCCAAACACGCGGATCGCTCCATCCTCAGCAGTCTCGGTCAATGTATTTCTCACCTCGCGCTCAATCGCCGGCCCGATGAGACGGGTATAGCTGTCCTCACAAACTGCCTCCAGCACAGGAGTCGTGTGGGGATTGTCGCGAACGATTGTCTTTTTCTTCAGATAACGAAGGATATCCTCCTCCGGTGCAACCACCTTCACCACCAGGAACTTTTCCTTTTCGCCGCGGTTTAAAGCTAGCACACGATGACCGGCAACCTTTGCCACCGGTTCCTCATACTTATAATAATTTTCATAGACAGACTTTTCCGCCTCGTCCTTCGCAGTTGAGTTGATCAGTCCCTTCTTCATCGTCAGTTCACGGATATAAGTACGGTGTTCCGCATTGTCCGAAATGCGCTCCGCTAAAATATCCATCGCGCCCTCAATCGCCTCCTGCACTGAAGCCACCTGTTTTTCCTCGGAAACATAGTTTTCGGCGGTCTTCTCCAAGGGTTCCTTAGTCATCTGCAATGCAATCAGATCAGCCAAAGGCTCCAGTCCCTTCTCCTTCGCGATGGTCGCACGGGTGCGGCGCTTCGGGCGGTAGGGGCGGTAAAGGTCCTCCACTGCCACCAAAGTCATCGCATCCTCGATGGCTTTTTTCAGTTCCTCAGTCAAAGCTCCCTGCTCCTCGATGGTGGCAAGCACCTGGGCCTTTTTCTCTTCCAGATTGCGCAGATACTTAAGGCGCTCGTCCAACTGACGCAGCACCTCATCGTTCAGTGAACCGGTGACCTCCTTTCGGTATCTGGCAATAAAAGGAATGGTATTTCCCTCGTCAATCAAATTTACTGCTGCCTCTATCTGCTCACGGCGTACATTCAATTCTTCACGCAGTACTCCGATAATATCCATAGCCATGCCTCCTTTTCTGTGCGGAGGAACTGGCAGGATTAAATCCGAAAATCACGCTGCAGTTTCCTCCTCATCAAAGGAGCAGTAAACTTTTACAGTGTTTACCCGCTCCTTTTTCATAACTCACAAAAATATCGTCACTCGTAATACAAATTAGTTTGTCTGCTCTTTATCCTTCAAGCTATTCCACTTCAAATATGCACTGATAAATCCGTCCAGTGCACCGTCTAACACTGCTCCGGCGTTTCCGTTTTCCTCGCCGGTCCGGTGATCCTTCACCATGGTATAGGGTTGCAGCACATAGGAACGAATCTGGCTTCCCCATGCGATGTCCTTCACGTCACCGCGGATATCGGAAAGTTTTTCTGCATTTGCCTGCTTCTTCAGCATGTACAGCTTCGCCTTCAGCATCTGCATCGCCTTATCCTTATTTTGGAACTGGGAGCGCTCATTCTGGCACTGCACCACGATTCCGGTAGGCAGATGGGTGATACGAATTGCGGATGACGTCTTATTGATGTGCTGACCACCCGCACCACTGGAACGGTAGGTATCAATACGCAGATCATCCATATTGATCTCTACATCCACATCTTCCTCAATATCCGGCATGACATCGCAGGACACGAAGGAGGTCTGCCGTTTTCCGGCAGCGTTAAAGGGCGAAATACGCACCAAACGGTGGATTCCTCTCTCAGATTTCAAATAACCGAAGGCATTCAGACCATTCACCTGGATGGTAACCGACTTGATTCCGGCCTCATCGCCGTCCAAAAAGTCCAGTACCTCCACAGAAAAGCCCTTCTTCTCAGCCCAGCGGGTAAACATACGATACAGCATGCCGGCCCAGTCACAGGACTCGGTGCCGCCAGCACCTGCGTGAAGGGTAAGGATCGCATTGCACTTGTCGTACTCATCACAGAGCAAAGTGGCAAGACGAAGTTCCTCCAGATCTTTCTGGAGTTTTCCCAAACTCTCCTCGATCTCCGGGATGACAGCAGGATCATTCTCCTCGTATCCCATCTCGATCAACAATTCAATCTCCTCATTCAGGCTCTCCAGGCCGTGGAACTCCTCAACGGTGTCCTTAAGTCCCTTAAGCTCCTGCATGATTTTTGTGGATTTCTCCGGATCATTCCAAAAATCCGGCTCCTCCAAATGTCTCTCCAACTCAGCGATACGTTCTTTCTTACCTGCTAAGTTAAAGTGAATCCCTCACTTCCACTAATGGTTTC
>JAFSBP010000333.1 GCA_017437205.1 Lachnospiraceae bacterium | reverse complement strand
TCCTGCGGGAAGTGTCTGAAGAGCCACGATTACATTGTCATTCGGATTTATCTTTATGAAAGTTTGCATAATGCAGCCCTCATGCCATTTTCCTTAATGTCAGCCAGATAGGATACCACCGCATCGGTCAATCCGGCAATTTCGTTTAAGTTCTGTCCAAAGAAATCTTCGTTTCCGAGGAAAGCGGTTACGAAATCCTTCGTCTCCTTCTCACAGTTGTCGCGGAAGAATTCAAGCACAAACATATCATCCATGATATTGTACTCCTGACCGTCTCTGTGACCGATCAGCGCCTTGCCTCTGATCTCGGTACCGGTGTAGAACGCCATCAATGCCGCCAGAGAGAAGGTCAAATGTACCGGAAGCTTTCCGGTCTTCTCAATGTAGCCGAGGAAGCTGGGCATACATCTCGCTCTCCACTTGGAAACGGAGTTCAGAGAGATTGCGAGCAGTGCATGATCAACGTAAGGATTATTAAAGCGGTTCTCCACCTGACCTGCAAAGTCCTTCAGATCCTCTACCGGAAGGCTCAAGGTAGGGATTACCTCGTCATAGATGGTCTTCAGCATGAAGTTCTTGATCACCTCATCCTGCATGGAATCCCGCACAATATCCTTTCCTGCCAGATATGCCGCCAGAACAAAGGAGGTATGCGCACCATTTAAAATACGAACCTTTCTCTGCTTGTAAGGCTTCTGATTGTCGGTATAGATCACAGGAAGACCAGCCTGAGGAAGAGGAAGCTCCTCGCTGATATCCTTCTCAGACTCAATTACCCAAAGTGCAAAAGGCTCGCCGGTCACCATCAGGCGGTCCTCATAGCCAAGTTTCTCCCACTCTGCTTCTTCGGTAGCTCTCGGATAACCGGTAATAATACGGTCAACCAGTGTGGAAGTGAACACACAGGCATTCTCCACCCAATTTTTGAACTCATCGCTCAGTCCCCAGAGCTCAATCAGCTGCAGTACACACTTCTTCAGCATAATACCATTGTCATCGATCAACTCTACAGGCAACATCACCAGACCCTTACTCATATCGCCGTTAAAGGTCTCAAATCTGTGATGCAAAAACTTCGTCAGCTTTCCGGGGAAGGTCTTCGGAGGATTCAACTCGAACTTATCGGTAGCGTCGAACACAATACCTGCCTCAGTCGTATTGGAAACTACAAAGCGCAGGGTGTCGATCTCAGCCAGTCCCATGTACTTTTCATACTCACCGATGGAATCCACCGCATCCACAACACTGGTCACCTGACGGTTCATGATGGTCGCCTTGCCATCCACATTTCCTCTCAGTGAAACCGTGTACTGATAGTCCTGCTTGTGGAACATCTCCAAGTTACCGAACTCGATGGGCTTGATCAGTACGATACCGCCGTCAAAATCTGTCTTCTCATTTGCGATATCGATCATCCAATCCACAAATCCGCGAAGGAAATTTCCCTCTCCGAACTGAACCACCTTTACCGGACGCTCCACCGGCTTCGTCATTTCACGATTTAATGCTGCCAACTTACTCATTTCCCGATCTCCTTTATTATGTATTTTTTGATCCTTCATTTCAGCTATTGACAATTTCTGTCAGATACTATTATTATAATATCAATGACGTTTCCCCAACATGAACCATGTTAATTTGTTTATCAAAAAATAGCACTATTTTAAGGAGTTTAAAGAATATGGTCAGAGAAGTCTTTCACTATTTAAATATCACACGCAAAGCCTGCCATCACCTTGATGATCAGGTTCTGGACTTTTTTGACTTCACTTTTATCCTGGACGGTCAGATGGTCTACTACGCAAACGGAAAGAAGTATACCGTCAAAAAAAACGATGCCATCTTCCTTCGCCCCGGCACACTGCGCTCGCGAAATGCCGGCACCGAGCCGGTCCGCTATGTCAGCTTTAATTTTTATGCGTCCGATAGTGCGAACTTTCCGTTCCCCGACTACATGCCGGGCTGCATCACCGCGAATATCCGAAACCTGATCGCAGCACACCCCTATAAGCATCTCTCTACATTTTACCACGCAAAAGAAAAATGCGCCAGTATTTTGAACTATATTATTTACGAATTGTTAGATTCCTCCACGGTTCGGTGCAACAATGAACACGTCGCCCGCATGATCAATTATATCGATGAAAATATTCTGGAGAAGCTCTCCTTGACCTCGATCAGCAATCATGTGGGACTGACAAAAGAATATACTTGCAACATTTTCAAACGCGAGACAGGAAAAACGCTCATCGATTACATCAATGAGCGAAAGATTCTTCTTGCAAAAGAATTGATATTAAACAACGAAATGTCTCTGATTGAAGTATCAGAGTATTTAGGGTTTGACAATTACAATTATTTTTCCCGGCTGTTCAAGAAATATCTACAGTCGTCACCGATGGCGTTGAAGAGGAAATAAACGGAGGACTGTCGCACTTTCCTGTGAGACAGTCCTCCGTTTATTAATTATCTTCCAACCTTGATTCGCGTGAGCGCTCTTCTAAGTGCTGCCTCCGCTCTCATCTGGTTAATACCATCCGCGCGATCGTGAAGTCTCTCCTCCGCCCGCGCTCTCGCACGTTCGGCGCGCTCCACATCGATCTCATCCGGCCACTCTGCCGCCTCCGCAAGCACAGTCACCTGACCTTGGAGCACCTCCACAAATCCGGAATGAAGTGCCGCGTATTTTTCCCCGTCATCCCCATGAATGGTCAGCACTCCGGGAACAAGGATAAACGTGGTAGGTACGTGTTCCTTATACACACCGATTTCTCCGTCTGTGGTATTCATCTCCACCATGCTCGCTTCACTCTCGTAAAACACTCTGTCCGGGGTAATGATCCTCAGCTGAAATTTATTTCCTTCTGCCATCTGATTCCCCCTTATTTTACGCGGGCGAGCACATCGTCAATACTTCCCGCATTCAGGAAGTAGCTCTCAGGGATGTCGTCGTATTTTCCTTCGATGATCTCCTTGAAGCCCTGGATTGTCTCAGAAAGGGGAACATAACGGCCTTCCAAGCCGGTAAACTGACCGGCAACAAAGAACGGCTGGGAAAGGAAACGCTGTACCTTTCTCGCTCTGGACACGATCAGCTTGTCCTCCTCGGACAACTCATCCATACCCAAGATTGCGATAATATCCTGAAGCTCCTTATATTTCTGAAGAATCTCCTGCACACCGCGCGCCACCGCATAATGCTCCTCACCCACGATACGGGGATCAAGGATACGGGAGGTGGACTCCAGCGGGTCAACCGCCGGGTAAATACCCAACTCAACGATGGAACGGGACAGTACGGTAGTCGCGTCCAAGTGAGCGAAGGTCGTCGCCGGTGCGGGGTCAGTCAGGTCGTCCGCAGGCACATAAACCGCCTGTACGGAGGTGATGGAACCGTTCTTCGTGGAGGTAATTCGCTCCTGAAGAGCACCCATCTCTGTCTGCAGCGTCGGCTGATAACCTACTGCGGAAGGCATACGTCCTAGAAGCGCGGACACCTCGGAACCTGCCTGGGTAAATCGGAAAATATTATCGATAAAGAGAAGTACGTCCTTACCGCCCTGATCACGGAAATACTCCGCCATGGTCAGACCGGTCAGGCCAACGCGCATTCTCGCTCCCGGCGGCTCATTCATCTGTCCGAAGACCATGGTTGTCTTGTTGATAACGCCGGATTCCTGCATCTCATGGTACAGGTCATTTCCCTCACGGGTACGCTCACCTACACCGGTGAATACGGAATATCCACCGTGCTCGGTTGCAATATTTCGGATCAGCTCCTGAATGAGCACGGTCTTACCTACACCGGCACCACCGAACAGACCGATCTTTCCACCCTTCTGATAGGGGCAAAGCAGGTCAACGACCTTGATTCCGGTCTCCAAAATCTCTGTATTTGTTGCCTGATCCGCAAACGCAGGCGCTTTCCGATGAATGGGAAGATACTCTGTCGCTTCGGGCGCAGGCTGATTGTCGATGGGCTCACCCAGCACATTGAAAATACGTCCAAGCGTAATCTCACCGACCGGCACCGTAATGGGCGCTCCTGTGGAGACAGCCGCCATCCCGCGAACAAGTCCGTCGGTTGGTCCCATCGCAATGCATCTGACCGTATCATCACCCAGATGCTGTGACACCTCTACCGTCAGTTTCTCTCCGTCCTTCCGTGTAATCACGATCGCATCGTTAATATCCGGAAGCTTGCCTTCACTGAACTTGATATCCAGCACAGCACCGATAATCTGTGTGATCTTACCGGTATTTGTCTCTGCCATCTGCTTGCTCACTCCTTTATCTTTAATTGATCGCATTTGCGCCTGCAATGATCTCCGTGATCTCCTGTGTAATCGAAGCCTGACGGGCACGATTATACTCAAGCGACAAATGCTCAAGCATCTCCTGCGCATTGCTGGTCGCAGAATCCATCGCCTGCATCCGGGCGCCGTTTTCGCTGGCAGTAGACTCCACCAGTGCGCCATAGATCAGGCTGTTCATATAGAGAGGGATCAAAGCATCAAGCACCTCACCCTCGCCGGGCTCGTAACTCATGAGAAGCTCATCCTCCTCAGAATCCTTCGCCTCAAACTGATCGGTCTCCACAGGAAGAAGCTTGATCATCTTCGGTTCGTGGCTCACCGTATTTTTAAATGATGTGTATACCAAATAAATCTCGCCAATTTTTTGATCCATATAATCTGCCAAGACCTTGCGGCCGATTTCCAGAGCATCCGCATATTCGGGACTTTCCATTCGGTCGGAATAATCCTCGGCAACAGTGTATCCTCTGTGGCAAAGCGTTTCCCTTCCCTTGCGGCCTACCGCATAGAGTACGGTCTGCTCAGGAGCGATACCGCTATTTAACACCAGACGGGCAATATTTGAGTTGTAACCGCCCGCCAGTCCACGGTTGGAACTGATGACGATAATCCCTTTCTTCTCCGACGCTCCCGCCTTCAAATAGGGGTGATCTACCTGCTCTGTGCAGGAAAGCACATGATGCACGGTGGCATACATCATATCCGTATATGGCCTTGTCCGTTCCGCCTTTGCGCGGGACTTTTGGAGCTTCACGGTAGACACCAATTTCATCGCATTGGTGATCTGCTGTGTACTCTGGATGCTGGCCTTACGGCGTTTTATTTCACGCATGGTTGCCATGGTGTCACCTCATTTTTCGCCAACTGAATGCGACGGACCTTACGTCCAATCACAGAAACGTTTTCTTAAATTCTGTGATCGCATCAGCCAGCTTAGTCTCCAACTCTGCGGACAATGCCTTCTTTTCGCGGATTTCCTCCACCACATCGGCATACTTCGTGTCCATATACTCGAACAGTTCCTTCTCGAAGCGCTGAATCTCCTCGGTCTCAATATCCAGAAGCATCTTTTTCGTCGCTGCAAAGATAATGATGACCTGATACTCTACACCCATAGGTCTGTACTGGGGCTGTTTCAATATCTCCTTGATCCGCTCACCCTGTGCCAGACGCTCCTTAGTATCCGCATCCAGCTCGGAACCGAACTGTGCAAAGCTTGCCAACTCACGGTACTGAGCCAGCTCCACGCGGATAGGGGCTGCGATCTTTTTGATCGCCTTCGTCTGCGCGGCACCACCTACACGAGATACAGACAGACCTGCATTTACTGCAGGGCGGAAGCCTGCATTGAACATCTCAGTCTCCAGATAGATCTGACCGTCGGTAATGGAAATTACGTTGGTCGGAATATAGGCAGATACATCGCCTGCCTGTGTCTCAATGATCGGCAGTGCGGTCAAAGAACCGCCGCCAAGCTCATCATTTAATTTCGCTGCACGCTCTAACAGTCTGGAGTGCAGATAAAATACATCTCCGGGGTATGCCTCACGTCCCGGCGGTCTCTTTAAGAGCAGAGACAGGGTACGGTAAGCTGCCGCATGTTTGGACAGATCATCGTAAACAATCAGGACATCTTTGCCCTGTTCCATCCATTCCTCTCCCATCGCACAGCCGGAGTAGGGCGCTATGTACTGCAACGGCGCCAACTCACTGGCAGAAGCAGCCACGATGGTAGTGTAATCCATCGCACCGTACTCGGACAGGGTTTTCACGATGTTAGCAACTGTGGAAGCCTTCTGACCGATGGCCACGTAAATACACAGAACATCTTTACCCTTCTGATTAATAATGGTATCGATTGCGATCGCAGTCTTTCCGGTCTGACGGTCGCCGATGATCAATTCTCTCTGTCCCCTTCCGATGGGAACCATCGCATCAATCGCCTTGATACCTGTCTGCAAAGGAGTGTCCACGGATTTTCTGGTGATAACACCCGGTGCCACACGCTCAATCTGGCGGTAAACGGTCGTTTCGATCGGTCCCTTGCCATCGATGGGTTGTCCCAGCGCATTGACCACGCGGCCTTTCAGCGCATCGCCAACGGGAACCTCCACCACTCGTCCGGTAGACTTCACCATATCTCCCTCTGCAATATTTTTGGTATCACCAAGCAGAACCGCTCCTACATTGTCCTCCTCAAGGTTTAAGACCATGCCGTAAACCTCCCCGGGGAACGCTAACAGCTCGCCCTGCATTGCATGCTCAAGGCCATGAATACGTGCGATTCCATCCGCCACCTGGATGACAGTACCTACATCAGATACATCCAACTTGGATGCGTAGCGATTGATCTGTTCCTTGATAACTGAGCTGATTTCCTCCGGTCTCAAATTCATGGAACCTCGCACCTTCCTTCCTCTAAATCTTTTCTCGTTTTGCGTCGGCCGCTAATCCGGCCGTCTTCACTCTGCCATAGACAGCTGGATATCCCGAAGCTCCCTGGTCAGACGCTCAAGCTTGCCACGGACACTGCTGTCCACCACACGATCCTCAATTCGAATGATCAGACCTCCGATCAAGCTCTCGTCCACCTCATAGTGAGGTTCAAGCGCAGCGTAACCGCTGGTCGCAAGCACTTTTTTCTCAATTTTTTCCTTCTGACTTCCGTTAAGAGGAAGCGCAGAGGTAATATATACCACGCCAACACGCCGGTATTCTTTTACTCTCGCTGTGAAATATTCCAAAATCTCCAACACGTGTCCCTGTCGGTCTTTCTCAACCAAAACACTTAGGAACCCGTACATCTCACCGGACACTCTTGTGGAAAACACTTCCTTCACCACGTGAAGCTTCTCTTCCTTACTCACATTCGGATGGTTCAACAGCTTCAGAAAATCCGGATGCAGTTTCACTATATCCATGACATCCGCTGCTTCCCGCATCAGCACATCCACAGCGTTATTTTCCACAGCCACATCAAACAGGGCATCTCCGTATGTCTTAGAAATCAGTTTTGCCATGTCTCATTACCTATCTCGCTTAAGGTCTCATCCACCAATTCATCCTGGATTTGTGCATTCATCGACGCAGAAACCACTTTTCCCGCCATCATTGACGCAATCGTGATCATCTCCTGCTTCATTCCGTCAACGGCCTTCTTCTTTTCCAGTTCAATCTCCGTGTTAGCTCTCGCCATCACGATCGCAGCTTCCGCTTTCGCCCTTGCAAGAATCTCTTCCTCCTGCTTCAAGGCTTTCTTTCTGGCAGCATTCAAAATTTCCTCAGCTTCCTGATTGATATTGGTCAGTTTACCCTCGTAATCATTTTTCAGGGCAATCGCATCCTCTTTTTCCTTCTTTGCCGTCTCAATATCTGACGCAATCCGCTCACGGCGCTTATTCATCACATCCCGTGCAGGGTTAAAGATCAAATATGACAATGCAAAGAACAGAATAAACAGGTTGATCCCCATGATGATCACATCTTGAATAAACTGAGCATCAAATGCAAACAGTCTGTCGAGCATGATCCCTGCCTCCTTTCTTCCTTAATTCACCTGCCGCGGACCGGCATTCTCCGGTCTAGCCACGACAAATCAACCAAAAGGCTTTACAAACATCAGAATCAATGCAACAACCAGACCGTAAAGACCGGTAGTCTCGGCAACTGCCTGTCCAAGAAGCATGGTAGTCATGATCTCGCCTCTTGCACCGGGATTGCGGCCAACCGCCTCAGCACCCTTACCGGCTGCATAACCCTGTCCAAGCGCAGGACCGAATCCACTACCCAGCATGGCAAGTGCAGCTCCAATTGCAGAACAAGCATAGATTAATCCCTGATCAGTAATTTGATTCATATCATTGTCCTCCTTTGCTCACATTCGTGGCATATTTTTGTGATGATTTGATTAAACAAATCACAAAACATCATTTATAGCAAACCCGGATGGGCTTGTATACGTTAAATTTCAATGCCCATTCGCAACCCCGTCGGGCTTGCTCATGGTGGGCATCCGCCCTATAGAAAAGCCTGCCAATGCATGACCCTGCAAGCAAGCTTGCGGTCATGATTGTCAGTCTTTTCTGCACTGCAGATTTGAATTACATTTTATCATCAATATATACTGTCGTCAGCATACACAGTACGTACGTCTGGATACATCCGGAAAAGACGTCCAGATATGCATGCAAAAATGAAGGCAGACCAAGCTGAAGCAACAACGGCATCAGTGCATACCACAGTGCAACGATGATCGTTCCGCCAAGCAGATTCGCGAACAAACGCATGGATAAAGAGATCGGCACCGCAATCTCTCCAACCAAATTGATGGGAAAGAGCAAAAAGACCGGCTCAAACAACGCTTTAAAATGTCCCATGCGCTTTGCACGGATACCTGTAATCTGTATGATAAAAAACGTGGTCAAGCCGATCGCAAAAGTAACGCCGTAATCTGCTGTCGGCGGACGTAGTCCAAACAACCCGGACAAGTTGCTGGTGAGGACAAACAAAAAAACTGTTCCCACGTAGCACAGAAATCCGTCTCCGTTTTTCATGTTTCCATGAATCAGATTTTCCAAAAATTCAATCGCAAACTCAATCATATTTTGAAGCCCCGAAGGAACTTCCTTCGTCTTTTTCATCGTGCGATTTACAACGATTCCCAAAATCAAAAGTGCCAGACTTACCGCAAACATGGATAGATGGGTCGTTGTGATCCAAAGTTTCTGACCAAACAACTCATAGCTGAAAACTCCTTTGATATAAAAATCCAGTTCCGGTCCGGCACTGCACAATAACATTTGCATACACTTCACATCCTATCTTTTATCGTTTACCATACACACGATCTAACCAGCGATCAATGCGGTCCGGCTTTTCTTCGTCTGCTTCCTCTTCATCCTCCTCCGGAAGATAAAGAGCATCAGGACTGAGCTCATCTTTGATATGGAACCACCTGCAAAATAGCGGATGGATTATCGGTTGAAAAAACACACCCACCTTGATGGAGAAGATTGCCAAAAGTGCAGTCACAACATTAAACAAATCCAGCTTTGCTGCAACATAAGTTCCCGCAATCAGGCACAACATTCTCAACGCATATGCCCATCTGGTATAACGCTTAGCCATAGCGGCATTTCCCGTATCCAATGAGGACTCTACCGACACTCCCATCGAATAAAACAAAAACAGTGCTGCCACAATTCCGACAATAAATCCCACGGTTTCTCTGGATGAGAATCCGGGTATCATTCCCAAAATCAACGTGCCGACAACTCCGGTCGCCATAATTCCGGCTGAAACCTCAATCACCGTCCATTTCACGTATCTAATCATTCTCATCCTCCGGCTGATCAATCAGCCTCTTTGCCAGATTATAGGCGCCCTTTGCACCTCCGAGAATACCCAAGATCAGTAATGGAACCGCGGTGGACCAACCAAAGCGTTCATCCAGCCAAAGCCCAAGTGCCAGAAAGAGGCCGGCACCGGTCAGCACCGTCAGACTCAACTGTGTCACCAGCGAAAATGCTTTCCCCACACTTCCCTTTCGCTTTTTTCTCATGGGACTCATCTCCGATTTCTATCTACAATCATTCTGCTTCATCACTTTCAATCAGACTGATTCGTCTCGCATGGCGCTCATCACCGGAAAACTCCGTATTCAGGAAAGTATCCACGATCTTCACCGCCAGTCCGGGTCCTACCACACGTCCGCCCATGACCAAAATATTTGCATCATTGTGCTGCCTGGTCGCCTCAGCGCTGAAGCAGTCAGAGCAGAGCGCCGCGCGAATTCCTTTGCACTTGTTTGCCGCAATGGAAATTCCGATCCCTGTTCCGCAAATGAGAATGCCCTTCTCACACTCCTCGCTTTGAATCGCCTTCGCCACTTTTCTCGCATAAATCGGATAATCCACCGACTGCATATCAAAGCATCCGTAATCTCTGTAAGCAATCTGATTTTTCTCCAGATATTTGATCACTTCCTGTTTTAATTCATAACCACCATGGTCACATCCCAACGCTATCATTGTTGATCCTCCCTAAATATTTTTTCTGCCGCCATCTTTGTCAGCAAATCTATATGCTCATAACAAGTCTCGTAATCCGCCAGACTTTTGCCAAGGGGCGTTTCCACATCCCCTTTTTCCCCAACAAAATTCCTAAGCTTGTACACCTTTTCATCCGGAAACATTTCGCGCACCATAGACACCTCCTGATCTGACATCGCAAGCAGCAATGTTCCCTCAACGAGATCATCCTTTTTAAGCGGCTCACTGAGTTCCTTTCCAATTTCCATTCCACGTTCCCTCATCACGCTGATCATCTTCGCATTCATCGGCTCCGGAAACAACACCACCAAACCACGTGAAATCGCCTCAATCTCTCTTCCCTCGGCAATCCGGTTGAAAATGCATTCCGCCACCGGACCAAGGCACGTATTATCCATAGAAATAAAAATCACTCGCTTATACTTCATCTCTGGGCACCTCCAATGCGTCACCGCCGCGAAGTCCCCCAACTTCCGCCATCCGGCCACTCCCTGCAATATTTATCATAACTATTCTGGGTCTTCTCTCTCATCACACGCGGATAATATGATATCCTGCAGCCTTCATCAGACGATTCATCACTGAATTCCCAAGCTCTGTCTCCTCAAACGTCTCAGAAAGCAAGACATCCACTTCATCCAGATCCGCCTCCCGAAGAAGTCTAAACAAATTGTGAGCAATCATCTCCGGATGACTGCGGAATCCTGCACTGACCGCATCAAATTCCGAAAAACAAGACCGTGATTCCTCGGTGCAGATGATCCTCACTTTATTTCCGCGGTTCCTTTGTTCCAACGCCAGTGCCAATATCCTTTCACACACCTTTGTATGCTCACCACTCACCAGCGTCATTTCTGCCCTCGGTGCATAATGCCTATATTTCATTCCCGGTGCTTTCGGACGCAAATGTTCGGAATTTTCACCGGTACTGGCCTTGTCCACCTCAATATGACCGATCACTTCCTCAATCATCGACTGCGTGATATAACCCGGCCTCAAAATCGTAGGAATCCCGCCTGTCAGATCAATAATCGTCGACTCTAAGCCGATTCCAACTTCTCCGCCATCCAGAATCATCTCAATCCTGCCTTCCATATCCTCCCATACATGAGAAGCCCTGGTCGGGCTGGGACGTCCGGATGTGTTCGCACTGGGCGCTGCAATTGGCACTCCGGCCATTCGAATCAATTCAAGCGCAATCGGATGCCGGGGCATGCGAACCGCTACCGTATCAAGGCCTCCCGTGGTCTCCGTCGGCACAAGCTCGGATTTGGGAAAAACCAGCGTCATCGGACCGGGCCAAAACGCATCCATCAGTTTTTCAGCAGTTTCCGAAATTTCCGAAACCAAGGAATACAGTTCATTTCTATCTGCGATGTGAAGAATCAACGGATTGTCCGAGGGTCTGCCCTTCGCCGCATAAATTGCCTTAGATGAATGTGGATTCAATCCATTTCCGCCGAGACCGTAGACCGTTTCCGTAGGAAATGCCACCAACCCTCCACGACGAATAAGTTCACCGGCGCGCGCCATTACGCTAATATCTATATTTTCCTGATTTACCGGAATCAATTCTGTCTTCATCCGCGCTCCCTGTCGCTTTCGCTCTTTCCTAAAACACCTTCATCAAAAAACAAAATATTGAAATTAGTATAACACATTTCCGCAAAAATTCCAAGTCATTTATCGAAAATGTCGCAATAAAAAATCCAGAGAAAACAGTTTCTCCGGATTTCAGAGGCGACAGCCGGAATCGAACCGGCGATAGAGGTGTTGCAGACCTTTGCCTTACCGCTTGGCT
>JAFSBP010000332.1 GCA_017437205.1 Lachnospiraceae bacterium | reverse complement strand
TCCATCAGCCACGGATTTCCAAAATGACACATGACGAACTGAACATTTTTGTGCATAACCGCTGCATCGTCCATCGTCAGCGGATGGCTGTATCTCAGGTATGCATTGGATCCTGCGGTCTGTCCCATATGAACCGCCACCAGCTTCTTGTAAGCAGCCGCCAGTTCATATACCGGTTCGTAAGCCTCATCTGTAATATACAGCTTGTTATATCCCGGATACAGTTTAATTCCCACACAGGACTCTTTCTGCAGATTTTTTTCAATCAGATCATAGGCATCACTCAGCTTGTGTTCACGCATATAGCTGCGATCAATGCCGATACAGTATCTCAAAAACTCTGGATATCGGTGCAGTTCCGGTTCCATTCCGCGATTTCCCATAACCACACCTTTTACGATTCCATTCTTCTCATACACCGCCTGTAAATGTTCCGCTGTATTCTCGTGTTCAGCGCGAATCGCCAGTTCATCGAAATGTCCATAACCCGGACAAAAATGCAGGTGTGCATCAATGATCTTCATTCTATCCCTCCATGTCCATTTGCTTTATCCTATGAACAGATTCCGAATTTTGACATGCTCATTCATGTAAAACTCGTTAAAAACTAAGATAGGGAGTGGCACATACACCACTCCCGTCTTATCACTTCATTTTCTTTGAGAGACTTTCTCAAAAATACTTTCGGATGCCCCAGAGGTTGCTTCGTTTCAAATCCAGATACTCGTTATACGCCTTTTCCAAAATCTGTTTCTCATTGGAGAACTTAAGAAGATGATAAGCTTCGTAAAACTTATAGTAGCCTGAATCCACAAAGTATTCCTCACGTTGTGGTTTACTGTAATAACTGTCTGCCATCATCAGATACCAGTGAACGTCCTTTTCTACTGTATCCTGCGGAGTATTAAAAGAATACTGACTCTTTCCGATATACTTGATGATCGAAGCCGTCACGCCAGTTTCTTCCTTCACCTCGCGCAGTGCTGTTTCCTTGAACTCTTCACCAGGTTCCACAGTTCCTTTCGGCAAAACCCATCCTTCGTACTTGTTCTTATAATTCTTATAAAGTACCAGAATTTTACCCCTGAATATAACCACACCGCCACAGCTAGTTGCCTCTATCATTGCAATCCCTCCTGATCCAAGAACGATTAAAATCATTCCTGTGGTGTGTTTTCCAAACTGAAACTAGTATACTTCTTTTCGGGGATATTTGCAACCACCTTATTCCGCTTTCAGATACTTTTCGAACCAGTTTACCATCTCAGTCAGACGGCGTACTCTATGGGACGGTTTACCGGAACGGGACAGTTCATGGTTCTCACCATGGAACAGACACATTCTTGTCTCAACGCCAAAGAATTTCAACGCGGAGAACATCTGGATCGCATCGCCCATCCAGCAGCGGTAGTCTTCGTCGGACTGGATAAATAAGGTTGGTGTCTTTGCTTTGTCTGCATATTTTAACGGAGACTGGATCCACATGAGATCCGGATTGCTCCAAGGATTCGCGTTGGTCTGCTCCATATCAAATGTATGA
>JAFSBP010000331.1 GCA_017437205.1 Lachnospiraceae bacterium | reverse complement strand
TTTATTTTCATCTAATATTTTTTTCATGACTTATCCTCTTAACCCTAAAGCCAAAATGATTAATTAAAAAACTCTTCCAGCACTGGCTCCATATCTACCACATAAACTGCTCTCTGACCCTCATGAGTAGAGTCAAAACTGATCATCTTTCCATCACGATTCCATCTCGGGTGCAGGTCACAGCGAAGATCAGTAACTGATCTGGGCATAGAGTAGAAACGACCAATTTCCACACAAAGATCTTTTTCAAAACTGATTGCCCTAAGCGGCTGCATTTTCTGCGCATTCGGGTATGTGTCTGTGATAATGAGCTTTCGATCGGGCGAATAACTCATATGGTTATCCTGTCTAAAATAGCTGTTTCCAACCATCTCACCATCCCATGTTTTGTCTTTAAGGATATAATTGCTTGCAAATCCTTTAGAACAAGCTAGTTCTTTACCGTCTGAGTAAAAAATCACATGCTCTTTATCCAGCCAGAAATAGTGAGATTGTACACCATAATCGGATAATAAAAACATATCGCTGCCGTCCGTATTCGCTGTGATAATCGCAGTCACATGACTCCCGCCTTTTGCAGGAAAATTGCGCACCAAAAACAGAAAACGGGTACCGTCGGTATTAAACGTGATATGATTTACGACCAATTTCTGATCCACACCACCAAAATAGTCTTTACTGAATTCCCAGATCTGCTCCATGGAAATAATCAGGCGGCTCACACCGGTATTTAAATCGGTCAAAAAGATTCCATCGTCCGCACTGTGCTTTTTCCAATAGAAAGGATCTCTATGCTCTGCATAACCATAACCGGGTCTAAAGTCATAGAGTCTTGCCATGTTGATACTTAGCGCATAATTGCCTTTTGGAGACACATTGGCTACCGGTCTGTCTAAGAAACGCTTTTTACCGGTATGAATGTCCATAATAGTTGCGTTATAATCCCCGTCACCAAGGCTGTTGTAAATGATTTCTCTGTCCGAAGCCTGCGGATTCCACTGGAGCATCGCTCCCTGCTGGAAACACCATGCGCCTGTCGTATCCAGCTTTTCGTACTTCTCTGTATTGATATCCAAAAGACCAATCTCCGCTACATCACCGGGCATATGCAGCTTGTCCGCATCGGCAACTTTGTGCGTCAAATGCAGGTTCCCATTAAACGGCTGCAAATCATAATAACCAAAGAAGTATTCGCCGTCCAATGGCGAGATTCTTTTTGCATAGTAGGACTTTTTAATTACTTTCATGATTTTATTTCTCCTTTCACGCCATACGTAAACTCAGTTTCTTTTCATGGTAATATCGTTTTTATTTTGTGCTTCATTTTCATTGATGCCCTGTTTTACATCCGTATTTCCACACAATTCATAAAGTTCAGCAAATCCAATCTTCTCGGACGGATTAAATTGTTCGCTCATCACATAAGAAACTATTCTTTCCTTTAACCATCGGGCACTGGGGTCATCATCGCGAAGATTCAGGCTGCACACACAAAGTTTTCCTTCGCCAACCTGATATTCAAACAACAATGCTTCCTTTTTCGCATTTTTATATGAAGTAGCAATCTCAACGATTGGAGCAAACGGTACTCTCGGTAAATCAAGGATCACCGCATTTCCACCGTTTAACATCTCTCTAAACTGCCACCCCAGATAGCCGTCATGAGGGAAATCCTCCATTAGAACGTGTTCCTTAATCACAGTGGCCAGATGCCCGTTCGTTCTTCCTGCGATAGAAAGCTGAAATTCTGTCTTTTCGCTGGAAAAGGGTCCTGTTCCGAATAAGAGTACACGTTCACCTTTTCTAAGCTTTTGAGCCAATGTCTTTTCATCCATTTCAGATGCGACGGTCACCCCTGCCTGCTTTAGTGCCGTTTCCTTAGGCAGCTTAGCTGCTTTCGGGAACACATAGAGAGACCATTTATTTTCCGCGTCGATATTCCCGCCTTCCAATCTTACGGACAAGGTTAATTCCGTTGGCTTTTCCACTCTCGGTATCAACACAGCAAGGCGATACAACTCGATAATCTCTCCACATCTCACCTCACTAATACTTAGCTTTTTACGTACATACACCTTCTTTGTATCGTTAAGGC
>JAFSBP010000330.1 GCA_017437205.1 Lachnospiraceae bacterium | reverse complement strand
GGTCACGGAGGCGCAGGTTCTCGTCCTTGATGCCCAGACCCAGCAGCCACTGATGGCAGAAGTCCTTCCAGTAGGCAAACCAATCCAGTTCGGTGCCGGGCTGGCAGAAGAACTCCAGTTCCATCTGCTCGAACTCACGGGTACGGAAGGTGAAGTTTCCGGGAGTGATCTCATTACGGAAAGACTTACCGATCTGACCGATTCCGAAAGGAATCTTCTTGCGGGAAGTACGCTGTACATTCTTAAAGTTTACGAAGATACCCTGTGCGGTCTCGGGACGCAGGTATACAGTGTTCTTCGCATCCTCAGTAACACCCTGGAAGGTCTTGAACATCAGGTTGAACTGACGGATATCGGTAAAATCATGCTTTCCGCAGGTAGGGCAGGGAATGTTATTCTCCTCGACAAACGCCTTCATCTGCTCATGGCTCCATGCATCCACGGAACCCTCGATGGTCATACCCTTCTCCTCAAGATAGTCCTCGATCAGCTTGTCTGCACGGAAACGCTCGTGGCAGCTCTTACAATCCATCAAAGGATCGGAGAATCCGCCCAAATGACCGGAAGCTACCCAAGTCTGGGAGTTCATCAGAATCGCACAGTCTACACCTACATTGTAAGGATTCTCCTGCACGAACTTCTGCCACCATGCACGCTTCACATTGTTCTTCAGTTCAACGCCCAGATTACCGTAATCCCAAGTGTTTGCGAGGCCACCGTAAATCTCGGAGCCGGGATATACAAATCCTCTGGACTTCGCCAGAGCCACAATTTTTTCCATTGTCTTTTCCATTGGTCTATACCTCTCTATCCAAATATTTTCGTTCTTTCCCCAAGTGTGCTTCACCGGGCCTTATCCGTTTCCCGCCGGACAAATCACCGATAAATAATGTAGGAAACCTCCCCTGCAGGAGTTTTTACGCAGTCATAGTCCACATAAGTCACATTCGTACTCATGTACTTCACTTCGCCCTGAACCTGCAAAACTGTCGCACCCTCAACGATGACCACATGGTAATCGGTCTTTCTGAGCGTCTGCTCAACGGTAACCGACTCTCCCTTCACATTCACAAGCTTCACGTCAAAGGTCTTTCCCTCGGAATTCATCTCTTTGATGGTGGTCTTCGTTACTGCTCTCAATCCGTCTGCCGTCAGATCCAAGTCATTGATCCGGATATAATCCGCAGGCGTCTGACACTCCAGCATAAGCATTACTTTTCCGCTATTCGCTTCAAGTTTAGAGATTGATGCAGGAAGCTTCTTTTCCTTCGGTGCATCAGCCGTGTAGGCATACTCGAGCCCAGCCTTTTTCTGATTATATTCCTTCACTAAACCTTCCACATACGTCTTAAGCTCAGCAAGATCATAGTAGTCCTTTGAAAAATCAGTGATTTCCGCTCCCACCATGGTTCCGTCATCGCGGACAAATATCGCCGACTCCGTAGGCTCAAACGGCGCATCCTTTATCGGCGGTGCTTCGGTCTGTTCCTGTGTCGTCGTGCCGCCATCCCCAAATTTACATGCGGACAACGTGCCGACACTTAATAGAAGCACTAGCAACAACGCGACTAAACGCTTTATCTTCATCACACATCCTCCTTGTAATCACTAGCTTTTTGTATTGTACCCTGTTTATCGTGGAATTTCAATAGTAAAAGTGCAGATGTAATACAAATTTAATATTCTAAATCCGTGCAAACCGCCCATCCGCTTTATTTTTCAGACCAATTTTCCCCCTGAACTGCCTCAAGAATGGCGAGTGTCTTGAACTCTTTTTCCAAAAATCTCTGACAATTTTTCGTTGCGAACCGAATCAATTCCCTCAGTCTTTCCTCTGTCAATGTGAAAGTGAAGAGTTTTTCCGGTGGCGACACCAGAATATGTTCAAGGGCATACCGCACGCCATCGCTCTGCCGATCCTGCTCACTGTGCAGGTAATCGCCATTGAGCATCATGATCTTCAGTTCAAAGACCGCCCTGACCAAAGGATTGGGCAGATGCTCGTTGGACAATGCCCGAAGTGCCTGATAGAGAAGCTTTAACACCACCGCCTCATCGGCGTTTTCCCTGGTATAAAACTCCGCCAGTTCCAGAAAATAGAACCCATAGCAGGCCCGCTCCGGATCAGCCGCCAACTCCTCAAAGTAGGCTTTCACCTCCACATTTCGCACCGTATAGGAATTTCTCCCCTCATAAAGCGCAAACTTTCCGAAGGTAAATTGCCGGCTTCCAGCCATCAAAGCACTTTTCGGCCGGCGCGCACCGCGGGCAAAGGCTGAAATTTTTCCTCTTTCCAGGGTCAGAAGGCACAGCCTCCTGTCATATTCCCCCATCGGGGAGGAGGACAGCACCATACCCGTTACTGTCACAAATTCATCCATCATAAGTCTTTCGTATACCCGTAGTTTTTCAGATACAGTTCGTTATCACGCCACTCTTTTCTCACTTTCACCCAGAGCTTCAGATTCACTCTGGCTTCCAGCATTTTTTCCATATCAAATCGGGCCGTGCTTCCGATCTTTTTGATCATTGAACCGCCCTTTCCGATAATGATCTGCTTGTGAGTCTCTCTCTCGCAGACAATATTGGCCTCAATATCAAAAAGTCCGTCATCACGCTCGGTCATTTTCTCGATGGTCACCGCGATGCCGTGAGGAATCTCGTCAGCCAAAAGCCGCAGCGCCTTCTCCCGCACCATCTCCGCGCAGATCTGACGCATCGGCTGGTCGGTCACGGTATCTTCGTCGTAAAACATAGGTCCGTAAGGGAGGCACCGCATGATCGCATCAATGACCTGATCCATATTCACGCTTCTGAGGGCGCTGACAGCGATCACATCGGTGAAATCCATCAGCTCACGATATGCCTTGATTACCGTACCAATTTTCTCCTTCGGCACCGTATCTGTCTTGTTGATGATCAGAATTACCGGGCATTTTACCCGTTTTAATTCTTTCGCAATGTTCTGGTCTCCGGCTCCGATATAGTTGCTGGGCTCCACCAGCCAGAGGATTACATCCACCTCACTGAAGGTCTTCATCGCCGCATTGACCATAAACTCGCCCAATTTATTTTTCGCCTGATGAATACCGGGGGTGTCCACAAACACAATCTGCCCGCGCTCATCGGTGTACACCGTGTGAATGCGGTTTCTCGTGGTTTGGGGCTTATTGGATGTGATCGCGATCTTCTGCCCGATCAGATGATTCATCAATGTGGACTTACCCACGTTAGGGCGTCCCACCAGGGTAACAAAACCCGATTTTGTCGTTTCCATATTTTCTCCTTTGGGATGGGCCGTTATACAAGCTTACCGAAACAAAGGCTTCACCTCTGTAAACAGCTCCTTTGCCTCCTCAATCTTTTCCTCACTTCCGAGAACGCAGATCTGTCCGCAGTCAAGCACTGCACGGACAATAGGCGCCAGCGCACGGATGTCTTCCTCGGTACAATGGAGCACCTCGTATCTCTCCTTCGCCGCCATCTCATCGGTCACACCGGCAATCCACGCATTAAAGCCTCTTGAACCCTTCACATGGGCACTCCTCGGGGTATCCAGATCACTGTTGGTTCCGATGATATACTTGGTCAGTTCGCGCTCATCCAGCTTGATTTTACTGATATAGTCGGGCATCGCTTCATAGATGTCATTGGTCTTTGCAAGATTCGGATCGCGGTAAGACACCATGTATCCGTCACCACCTTTCCCAAATCCACACATGCAGCCGTAAGCACCGCCCTTGATGCGCAGGTTCGTCCACAGATAATCGTAACCCATCATGGTCTTCAAAACCAACAGTGCTCCGGTGTAATCATAACCTTTTTCGCGGAAGTTTCCGGTGCGGGCAACGTACTGAACCATGCCCGGTGTTTTAAATCCCTCATTCAGACAGCCGAGTGCATCCACTTTATTTTCAACGCGCATCGCCAAATCGCCCACCGCGGACTTAACTTTGTCAAGAACAGGCTTCGCTGCAGTGATAAATCGCTCATATCCATCGGTGTCCGCCGTGATCTGCAGCAACGCATTCCCCTTCAGACACTGAACTGCCATTGCCTGAAGTTTTTCTGCAATCTCATCTTTTCTTTCCTCGTAATGTGCTTCCAGATCCTCGACAAACTGATAAAAACCGTAACCCTTGATATGCTCACTGACTGCCGCCGCCGGGGAACTGTACGCCTGAGACCGGCTCACAGCCACCCCATGGCTGGCCTGCATAAGGTATCCCTGCATACCGGATTTCGTCTGGGCGATGATCTCGCGGATGCGCTTTGAGCTGTCAAATTTGGAGTGCAATAACATCTCCTCCACCATCTCAAAGGCTTTTCCCGTATTTTCATAGAGAGCCTTAAAGGACACCTCCATAAAGCTTTGATAGCTTCTGCGATCATCGATTTTCTGATATACATTCACACCGGCATTGAATCCACCGGTCCGGATATTGATTTCATTGCTCAAGTCCAGGTAGCTGTAATTTTCCGTATCCACCAGCCCCCATACGCCAACCAGCAGGGAAAGCCAATGGAGCTCATCCACCGTCATTCCGTCAACCGGGAACAAAATTTTTGCGTAATTGATTCCGCCGGTGAACAGATTGGAGTAAATCACTGTATGTCCGTCAACTTCCTTTTGCTCATAGACAAATTTCTCACTCTCCGGGCTGATATCGGAAACGGAAAGCAGCGGTATCTTTTCCAGATCCTCCTCACTGTCCTCCAGTTCTTGATACTCCTTGAACCGGCGGACGCGCTCAAGCAGTGCAAATATCTCGTCCGCACTCATGGCTTCCTTCTTTTTCGCCAAGTTTTCCGCCAGCTCGGCCTCTTTCTTTGCTGCCAAACCCGGCACCGGTACAAGTGTCAATTGTACTGTGTGAGGATTATCAAGTAGCCACTGACGAATTAATTCCTCAAAAAATCCCTTTTCCTGTATTTTTTCCTTCAACCATGCAAAATCGTCCTCGTAGGACAGGAACAAAAACGGTTTGTCCTCGTCATAAAGCCAGCTTTCCAAACTCTGAAGCCCGTAAACCAGTCCTCTCGGATAAGAACCGAAATCCGCCTCGCGATATCTGAACTCAAAATGGCTGAGTCCTGCGCGCAGCGTCTTTTCATCCAGTCCGTTTTCGCAAACGCTCTGCAATGTTTCGCGAATGATGCGGACAAATTCCTCTCCCTTTTCTGCGTCGGTATCCTTTGCAATCACATTGAACATATGCTGATTCATGCCGTCTTCATAGCCGCCGTAGATATCCTTGCCAATGCCTGCATCCAAAAGCGCCTGCTTAAGCGGTGCACCCGGCACGCCAAGGAGCGCATAGTCCAAAACGCGAAAAGCCATGTTCATCCGGCTGTCCATGCCGAAATTCAGCGCATTTGCCAGTGCAAGATACGTCTTCCCGGCAGTTTCTTCCTCCTCGCCCACGGAGTACTCGATATTTTTCTTCACCGACTCCGCAAACGGCTCCTGAACCGCAATCTCCGAATCCACCTTGATCTCGTCATATTGGCTGAGATATTCTCTGTCCAGCCAATCTAACTTCTCTTCCATATCCATATCGCCGTAAAGAAGAATATAGCTGTTTGCGGGATGATAATACTTCTGATGGAATGCAATAAATTCCTCATAGCTCAGCTCCGGAATATAATCCGGATCGCCACCGGACTCATAGCCGTAAGCATTATCCGGGAACAGCGCCTGTTTCATATAGCGGGACAGCACCTCATCCGGGGAGGAAAACGCACCCTTCATCTCATTGTAAACCACACCGTTAATGGTAATGGGAGCCTCCTCTGACTCCAGCTCATAATGCCAGCCCTCCTGCATAAAAATCTCCGGGTGGTCATAAATGCTGGGGTGCAGCACCGACGAGAGATACACATCCATCAAATTCTGAAAATCCTTATCGTTACAGCTTGCCACCGGATAGACCGTCTTGTCCGGATAAGTCATCGCATTTAAGAATGTGTTCAGAGAACCCTTGCACAGCTCCACAAACACCTCTTTCACCGGGTATTTGTCCGAACCACAGAGCACGGAGTGCTCCAAAATGTGCGGCACACCGGTATTGTCCGCGGGCGGAGTCCGAAAAGCAATATTAAACACTTTATTATTGTCATCGTTGGATAAAAGCATCAGGCGCGCACCGGACTTTTTGTGGCGCAGGATAGCCGCATCCGAATTAATCTCTTTAATAAATGTAGTCTGAATCAGCTCGTAGGCTGAATGGTTGATGGTCATGTCATTCTCCTTAATGTCATATTTATGGTCACTATACAGCACATTAGGAAAAAAGTCAAATATTCTCAAAAAAGTCCCGTATTCTCTCCACCCCGGCCATCGCCTCATCATCCTCCGACGCCGGAACATGATCAGTCTTTCGGCTTGCTACCAGTTCGTGAATCTCAGTGCAATTCATCAGTTTCAGAAGCTCTTTCGCGGTCTCATACGCCCGCTCCGCTTCTCCGCTTCCGCCGCCTTCCAAAATGACCGCGCCCTTCTTCGGCTTCGCGATAGGCGTTTCCTTACGCATATATTTGGCTGACACGTAAGTTTGCAGACGGCTTCCGAGTGCTAAAAGCATGCCAGAAAGCTCCGCAAAATAGATGGGCGACGCAATCACCACGTTATCGCAGTCCTGAATATAATCGTAAATCTCCTGCATCCCGTCCTTGATTGCACATCCGTTACGTTTCCAGCAGTAGCGGCAGTCGATACAGCCGGCGATGCCGCTGGTGTAGGCGTCGATGACGATGACCTCGCCG
>JAFSBP010000329.1 GCA_017437205.1 Lachnospiraceae bacterium | reverse complement strand
GCACTTCGGGCGAAACTGACTGAAGAGTGTGAAAGGAATGGATTGAAAAGTTACTATCCCACACCAATTCTCTGTACGGACAATGCGGCGATGATCGGCTCCGCGGCATACTTTGAGTATCAGAAGGGTGTGCGAAGTGGATGGGATCTCAATGCGGTGCCGAATCTTCGGTTGGGAGAGCGGTAAAGAAGCTTGTCGGATAAACTGATATTTAAGCAGACAGCAGGTCAGATTGCGAAGGGAAGCAGGAAAATGGTCACGGGAATTGTATTGGCAGCAGGCAGTGGAAAGCGGATGAATTCACAGATACAGAAGCAGTTTCTTGAGGTGCAGGGAAGACCTTTGATTTACTATGCCCTGAAAGCCTTCGAGGAAAGCTGTGTGGATCGGGTGATTCTGGTGACAGGACCGGACAGCGTGGAGTATTGTCGGCGGGAGATTGTGGAGCATTACGGATTTTCGAAAGTGTTTGCGGTCGTTTCCGGCGGAAGTGAGCGCTATCATTCCGTATACAATGGCTTGGAAGCGGCAAAAGGCAGTGATTATGTGTTGATCCACGATGGAGCCAGACCGATGGTGACACCTGAAATGATCAATCATCTTGTGAAGGAAGTAAGAGTGCACAAGGCGTGCATCAGCGGGATGCCGGCGAAAGATACGATCAAGATAACCGACGCCGAGGGAATAGTGGAGTCCACGCCGGAGAGAAGCCGGCTTTGGACAGTGCATACGCCGCAGGCATTTGAATATATACTGATCTGTGCGGCTCATGAGCGGTTTCGCGAAGCGGGATGTCCGGCGGGCGTGACAGATGACGGCATGTTGGTGGAAGCGTATAGCGATCAACCGGTGAAAATGATTGCGGGAAGCTATACCAATATAAAGGTGACGACCCCGGAGGATTTGCCACTGGCATCAATTTTACTTCGGGAACAGATAGAGTAGCAGAGTATGTTTTTTTGAAATCAGAGTAGACTGAAAAATAAATGTAAAAAAAGTAAATTTTATGCTTGACAGATTTTTGAAATAGTGCTAAGATAAGAAACGTTCCGCTCGTGAACTGCGAAACGGGTTCTAAATTGTAAAAAAATGTGAATTTAGTACTTGACATTCTTTGAAAGATGTTGTAACATAGTCAAGCATCATTTTTTGGAGAGATATCGAAGTGGTCATAACGAGGCGGTCTTGAAAACCGTTTGTCCGCAAGGGCGCGTGGGTTCGAATCCCACTCTCTCCGCTCAGCTTTGAGAAGAGAAGGCGGTAAATCAAATAGCGATTATTGTGTCGACTAATTTGGAGAAGTACCCAAGCTGGCCGAAGGGGCTCCCCTGGAAAGGGAGTAGGTCGTTAGTAGCGGCGCGAGGGTTCAAATCCCTCCTTCTCCGTTTCTCATTGAAACGGATGTGGAGATGAGATTAGGAATGTCGAAAGACAAAAAAATAAAAAAGTTGTTGACAAGCACTTACGGTTGTGATAATCTGATTAAGCTGTTTGCGACAGCGACGAACTTTGAAAATCGAACAGTGAAACACATTGTATGAAGTCATGAAAGTGACAGAATACGTTCTCGAAAATTCTTTTACATTAACGAACGTTTCTAAGAGATTAGAGACCTAAAACAGTAAAACGGG
>JAFSBP010000328.1 GCA_017437205.1 Lachnospiraceae bacterium | reverse complement strand
GTTCTACGTGTATCAGTATGCGACCGGATTCTCTGCGGCTGCAGCACTGGCGAACCGTATTCTGACGATGGGCGAGCCTGCGGTGAAGGATTATCTGAAGTTCCTGTCCGGTGGTTGCAGCAAGGATCCCATCGATTTGTTGATCGATGCCGGTGTAGATATGCGCACCAAAGAACCCATCGTGTCAGCGATGAAGATGTTTGAGCGATATTTAAACGAGTTGGAAGAACTGCTGGGTTGAAATTATATGCACCAGCGGGGAAAAATTAAGTAGTGTGATGAGTGAGACAGCGGAGGTAGACCTTGACAAATTACGAGGCGGTATATAACCGGACATCAGTGAGAAAGTTTAAATCGGAGCTGATCCCTGCAGAATTTTTTCGGCAGATGAATAAATTTCTGGAGGGACTTAGCCCCTTGTATCCTAAAATTGGCTGGAAGTTTGTCCTGTTCAATGCGATGGACGACGAAGGCTGTACGAAGGGAGTTTTCCGCGTAAAGGCACCCTACTATTTGGTGTGCTATACGCAGGAAGATGAAAATGCCTATTTGCAGGCAGGATATCTGACGGAGCAGGTGGTATTGTACCTGACTTCACATGGAATCGGAACCTGTTATCAGGGCGGAGCAAAGGCACTGCTGGAAGACGAGCCGGAAGGAATGCAGCAGCGAATCGTGGTTGCATTTGGTTATGCGGAGGGAGAGCCTTACCGCAAGGCTGGCAGTGTGAAACGCCTTCCGATTAAGGAAACATGTATCTTTAAGGAGGACCCGACTCCGGAGGAGAGTATGATTCTGGCAGCAGCCCGTCTGGCACCATCCTCAGTCAACAATCAGCCCTGGCGTTTTGTGGTTTATCAGAACAGGATACATGTATTCTGCAGAGAGAATGTTCTTACCAAAATCAAGGTGACGAGAGAAATGCGCGAATTGGATATGGGTATCGTGCTTTGTCACCTGATGCTTTCCTGCGAGGAACTTTGGGTTGACGCGGAACTTGTATTTTTGGAACAGCTGGCGGGACGCAGCGTGAAGGGAAACACTTATGTGATGAGCCTGATGTTTAGAGAGTGAGAAAAATTACAGAAGTTTCACGAAAAAAAGCAAAAAATTAATACAAAAAATTTAAAAAAGGACTTTTCTTGTCGATTTATTTGTGGTAAAATAAATCAGTTCTTATTTATAAGCACACATGGAGGATGGTGTCAATGAAGAAGTTATATGAAGGAAAGACAAAAAATGTATATCAGCTGGAAAACGGAAACGTGATGCTGAAGTTTAAAGATGACTGTACCGGAAAAGACGGCGTATTTGATCCCGGTGAAAACAGTGTTGGTTTGACTATCGAGGGTATCGGTAAGGCAAACCTTCAGACCTCTGTTTACTATTTCGAGCTTCTTAAGGAAGCAGGTATTAAGACTCACTATGTTGGTGCTGATGTTGAGAATGCGACCATGGAAGTTCTGCCTGCTACCGTGTTCGGTCACGGTCTTGAGGTAATCTGCCGTCTGGTTGCTACCGGAAGCTTCATTCGCAGATACGGCGAGTACATTGCAAACGGAACTGCTTTGGAGGGCGGCTATGTAGAGTGTACCTTTAAGAACGACGCGCTGGGCGATCCGTTGGTTACCGGCGAAGGTCTGGCAGCACTCGGTGTGATGACTCCCGCAATGTTCGAGAGCATGAAGGAGCAGACGCTGAAGATTACGAAGATTGTAGCTGACGATCTGAAGTCCATCGGACTGGATCTGTGGGATATCAAGTTCGAGTTCGGTTACAATAACGGCGAAGTTATCCTGATCGACGAGATTGCATCCGGAAACATGCGTGTATACAAGGGTGATCAGATCGTAGAGCCTGTAGAGCTGACGAAGCTGATCCTGAATAGATAATTGAATCTTTTGCAAATTTTTTTACTGCCAACAGAGCAATCTGCTGGCAGTTTTTTTGATATAAACAACAAAAAGAATAAAAAAATTGATTTATTTAAAAAAACATGAATTTGTAACCAAATTTGTGACTTATGAAAGTTAAAATCAATTTATCAAAGATAGCAGTTGAGGTAAAACAATGTCGCAGTTATATGGCAGTCGATTGAATAGTTTGATTATTTGTGTTGATCGCTACGTTGATAAGGTGCTGTGTGGCCGAATTTACGACAGATATCCGCAAGAAGGACGATGTTTTCTCGGAGCGATGGATTTGCTGAAATGTATCGAAGGAATTCTGGATAGTCGGGTTAATCCGCAGCCGTTCTGTATCAGGCGGGAATTTCAAAATACATTTGAGCAACTGAGGCCGGATCAGGAAGCCGGATTTTCTGGAAAAGGCATCAAGGCTACGTTCTCAGTGCAGATCCTATTTCGGCAGAATGCGAGCTGGCAAGGCTCGGTACTGTGGGTGGAACGAAAGATCGAAGAGAGCTTTCGAAGTGTTTTGGAGTTACTGCTTCTAATTGACAACGCATTGAGTAGTACACCGGAAATGGTAAATGAAAATTAATCTAATCATTTGAAATAAATCAAAAGGAGAGAAAAGAGATGACAAAGAAGATGAAAAAACTACTGGCTCTGATTCTTGCGTTCTGCATGGTAATGAGTCAAATGAGTTTTACAGCCTTTGCACAGGCAGCTGATGGGGAGAGTGGAAATACACATCCTTCCCAGATTGTCGAAGAGGGCGGGAAACTCTACTATCTTGCGTCCGGAGAGGAAGCAAGTGCAGGGAATTATGACGTCTGGACCAGCAAGACGATTGCGGAGACCGGAGTCGAGAATAAGTTCGAGGTTACTCTGCAGGTGGGAACCACACAGAAGGTAGTGACTGAGGATGTTGCGGTTGTGCTGGTGATGGATGTTTCCAGCAGTATGCTGAAGGATACAAAAGGAAAGTGGACGATCAACAGTACAGGTTGGAAGGACTATATGCCTGTTGATGGACCGTTGATGATCGATTATGCCAGAGAAGGAGCCAGAGAGTTTGTGAGCGATCTGGTGAAAAGTGCAGGCAGTTCCAGTGTAAAGCTTGCTATGGTTGAGTTTGGCAATAACGCAAGAACCGTGTTTGATTGGCTGGAGGCAAACGATAACGGTGAGGTTAATACTGAAATCATTGATTCTATCGAAAGACTGGACGTCGGATTTTCGATTGGGGACAATGAAAGAGAACAGTGTGAGTGGGTTGATAAGATTGCGATGGCTTCCTTTTGGGCTCCGGCTCGGGATGCCAGTGGCAAATGCCTCTATAAAGTAGATGGTGTAGCCTGCACAGAAACAGATCCTTACCATCTACATGACTCAAAGGATGCTGATCTGTGTTATTGGGTTATTCGACAGGCGTCCTTTTGGGATACTGCGACAGGCAAGTGTCTGTACGAGGGATGTGAAGACACGAATTCGGCCCATAAACACGAAGTGGAGGGATGCACCTATCGTTTTGACAACAAGCCTTGTACCAATACCGAGCCTTTCCATTATCATAAGTTTATGTTGTCTGATTGTGATGCCAGCAACGATACCTTCGGCTGGAATACAGATGGCACTATGTACAAATCGCGTTATCTTTTGACGGATGAGAATGGTGTTGAGCATTTGTGCGTTGACTATGAGATTCTGCGTCAGAAGAGCTGTGGTACTAATATGGAAGGTGGTTTGCTGTTAGCTAATAATCTTCTTAATACCGGATTGGGCGAGGGTGGTGCCATCGAGGGATACGAGAATGTGTATGTAATCATGCTCAGTGACGGAAGGCCGACTTGGCGTGTTGCTCCGGAAGCAGACCGAAACAGTTGTACTCTTGTTGGTGGATATAAAGAATCTTCCGCGACAAATTGGGGTGATTTGAAAAACATCGTGTCTAATGGTGAGGAAGGAGATTTGGCATACGCAGCAGAGATTAAGGCGAATGCTGCTCTGTATACCGTTATGTATGGTTACGTAGGTAACGATAAAATTGGCAGTGATGCACCTGAGGAGGAGGAGATACCTGAAGGTACCACTGTAAAAAGCTGGCTGAACGGAGCCGATAAGAATATGGTTGGTATTGACAATCTCTACATGGCTGCCGATATCCAAAACGGACTGATGGAAGCATTCGGAAGTATTGGTGACCGGATTCAGGTTCTGAGCAAGGCGTGGACGGTGACCGACAAACTTAGCGACGAAGTTACCTTTGATCATTTAGATGGAAATAGATATGCGTCTTATGATGAAGAAACTCACACCATTTCCTGGAACTTGGGTGATATGACCCCGGAGAATCCGAATGCGGCAGGAACGGTAAATGATCCTTACATTTATACTCAAAAGTATGTTATTACGCTGGATGCGGACGAAGATGCGGTTCGAAACAGCGATTCAGAACTGACCAACAAAGGTGCTTCTTTGCAGTATCTGATGATGGATGAGGATACCGATCTGAAGAGGATGACTGCTGATGAGATAGCAAAGCTGCTTCATGTGGCAGAGTTTGATCATCCTGCAGTGAAAGCTTTTTACGCAGACTTCTCATTTACCAAGAAACATTGGGAGACGAAGCTGTTGCTGGCCGGTGCGGGATTTACCGTGATGAAAAATGATGTGGCTTACACGGAAGAGGTATTTTCCGGTAAGGATGGAGTAGTTGCATTCTCAGGATTGTCAGCAGGTGATTACAAGCTGGTCGAATCTACCGTTCCCAGTAATATGGTTGAGACAGAACCGGTGGATTTCCGAGTTTCCTACGGAGAACTTTTCGGTATGGACGGAGAAGCGATGCCGACAGTAATCTACAATGGCAGCATTCCGGCGAATGATGAAAAGACAGAGGAGTACGATAAATCCAAAACCGCGACAGAGCTTTATGAGGATCGGTACAGCGATGTTACCCTGTCGATTCCCGGAAAAGTAGAAACGCTTTCCACAGACATCGTATTTGTCATTGACAAGTCCTCTTCGGACAAGCTGTCTTCCAACTTTGCAAATGGCTTGTTCGAGCAGTTGATCGGAGTGCAGAAGGAATCCGGTGCATCTATAAAGGTCGGTGTCGTGATTTATAACTATGATGGTCACGTTGCTCTTCCGTTGACGGAACTGACGGAAGATAACTATAAAACTCTGCTTGACAGTCTCCCGAAATACTCCGGTGGAACGAACGCAGATGCCGGACTGATTCTTGCGAAAGAGATGCTGGATGGCGATGACAAAGTGGATGCGTCCCGCAAGCATGTGATCCTGATTGGAGATGGCTTGAACTGGGCATTTGATGTGAACGGTGTACCTCACACTATTTTGTTGAAAGCTAATGATAATGCGTCAACTACGCTGTATGGTGCAGGAACTACCACCTGGCTGGAAGGGCGCGGTGTTTCATCTACCTACGACATCCCCAAGGAATTTGCTTCTTGGGAAGAGTATTGGGCAAAAGTTGTTGAGTGGGTTGAAGCAGATGGTGACAAGCATGTGTTTGACATCACAAATTATAAGGGAACTAATCCCGAGATTCCTGTGCCCGATTACAATAGCGTAAAAGCGGTGGAGTCCGCAGTTCCTCGTACCGAAGTGACTCAGCATGCACTCAATATGGACAGAGCACTGTATGATACCTGGGAGTCTTACACTGCGCTTCAAAAAGCCGGATATAATTGTAATGCATATTATACCGGAAGCAGTACTTCCAATATCGGTTATCATCTGATGAAGATGTTAGCCGGAACCTCCACGATGGACTTTGAAGATATTAAGTATGATATTCTTCATTCTGTGTCCAAGGGAAGTGCTGTAGTTGATTATATTGGATACGATAGTGATCCGGACGAAGGTTACGATTTTGATTTTGTAGATGAAGCAGAAAAAATCATTCTTAAAGTCGGTGAGAAGATTTACATTACCGCAAAGATTGAAAACACCGCTGAAAATGTAACCTCCACTTATTCCTTCACAGCCCCCGGAGCTGAGGAAGCAACCTTCCTGCTGGAATATTACAAGGGAAATGGAACAACCGAGGAGCATTTTATATGGAGAATAAATGAAAATGTTTCCAAATTTGCTCCCGTTTCACTCCAATATACACTTGATCTCGTTGAAAGAAGTGAGATCCCCGGTTGGCACGAAAATGTTTATACCAACCAGAAGGCTACCCTGTATCCGAAGGATAGCGAAGGAGAAAACAGACCCCCCGAAGAATTTGAAAAACCCAAGGTAAAATATGAGATTCCCGCATTGCCGATTGAACTGACACTGGGTGGAGAAAAACTGCTTGATGGCGTTTCCGCCGGAGGATATCAGTTCGAATTATTGAAGGATGGCGAAGTGATCGAAACAGTGACCAGCGAAAATGACGGAAGTTTCACATTTAGCGCACTGACCTATGATAAGGCTGATGTATTCGAGTATGTAATCAGAGAAGTGATCGGTAATGATACAATGATTATTTACGATGACAGCATTTTCACAGTAACTGTTACGGTGACTGAAGAAGACCACGTTCTTAGTGCAATGGTAACTTGTGAAAAGAACGGAGAAGCTTATGAGGGAGAGATTCGTTTCTATAATGAGACAGTAGAACCTACCACCGAGGAGGAGACCACCACCGAGGAAGAGACCACCACTGAGGAGACTACAGAGGAATCCACCGAGGCGTCTACAGAGGAATCTACAGAGGAGGAAGAGATTATCGAGGATGAGGACACTCCTTTGGGCGACAAGCCGGTTGTCGAGGAAACTCCTGAAACCGGAGATACATCTTTTGTATGGGTACTGGCTGCAGCTGTTTCCGGATTGAGTTTGGTTGCACTGCCGATCCTGAAGAAGAAAGAGACTATCGAATGATTCAATAATGGTTTGCTTAAATAAAAAAACGGTATAAAAGTAGATTACGGAGCTGACTTTTTGGTCAGCTCCGTTTTTTGAACACATTTTTAAAAAAAATAATTAAAAAAAGTAAAAAAAGTTTGAAATGTAACCGAAAATGTAACTTATGAATGCTAACCTATGTATACCAAAGGGAGAAAGTGAGGGAAAAATGAATTTTCAAGAGAAATACAACAATTTTTTTAACGCCCTGACAATCTGTGTTGATGAATACGAAAACCGGATTCCCTGTGGTAGAATTTATGACCTACATCCAAGCGAAGGTATTTGTTTTCGAGGCACGATAGATCTTCTCCAAAGTATTGAGACTGCATTGGAGGAAATGAAGTGTCCACAGTCATTTACCGGTAAACGGATGTTTTGGCCAGAAGTAAACAAGAGGAAACCGGAAACGATTTTTGATGGCATCCGTGCTGGAACGGTGGGGACGTTTAGCCTGAGAATCCTCTTCAGGCAAAATGCCAGCTGGCAGGGAGGAGTCGCATGGATCGAGGGCAAAGCGGAGCAGAGCTTCCGCAGTGTTTTGGAACTGTTATTGTTGATAGACAGTGCATTGAACAGCTCAACCGAAAATGGTAAAAACACAATAATTAATAAATGAGAAGGAGAAAAAAATGGAAAAGAAAATGAAAAAACTTTTGGCTCTAGTTCTTACGTTTTGTATGATCATGAGTCAGGCAAGCATGGTCACATTCGCTACTGAAAACGAAGGTGAAGGAAGCACAACCGAAAAGGTGATGGTTAACGGAGATAAGACTGCCACCGAGTTGGATGAGAATTTTAATTCAGATGTTACACTGACGATTCCGTGAGAGGTGGAGTCGTTGGGTGTGGATATCATCTACTGTATGGGTGCGTTCATCGCTGCAAGTGATGTTGAGACAGACCTCATGATTAACAGCTTGTATGATACCTTTGCAGAAATCATTGCGGCAGGGACCACGGTTAATTTCGGAGTTGTTCCATTCTCTACCGATAACAAAGCTGTCATGGAACTGACCACTTTTGCGACGATGGAAGATTTAGCTACACTTCCTGCCAAACTTGCTGAGGCCATTGAGCAAGCAGCTATCGCGTATGGTGGTGAAAATATGGAGAATGCTCTGCAGACGGCAAAGAGAATGTTTAGTGAATCTCCTTTGGCAGAGCATCCTGAGCGACAGCATTTGGTGCTTGTTGCAACAGGCCATACTTATAACTTTAACTCTGGCGAGAACAACGAGCTGTTTTCCACTGTTCCCGTGGCGATTAATGATTCTAAGAGCCAGAAGAAGTTGTTCTATGGATTTAAAGCGTGGATGCAGGCTCGTAATGCCAACCCGAACACCTATCCCATCCCTAAGGCATTTACTGAGTATATGGACTCTAGAGATTGGGATGCATACTGGGAGCAGATTGAGCTTTGGGCAGCTGCCGATGTGGAGGCAGAAAAATCCGGTGAGCGTAATCTGGTTTATGTAATCCGCGATACGACAGATTCTTCGTTCACTTATAATAATTGGTATACGACAGATTATCTGAATCAGGATAC
>JAFSBP010000327.1 GCA_017437205.1 Lachnospiraceae bacterium | reverse complement strand
TTGGAGAACCGGTATATATTTTCGACAGCAGGGGACAATACCTTCATCTTTCCGGTCAACATTTCAATCAACAGCTCCGCTTCCATCTCCTTTAAAACAGGAAGAACCTCTCTTCGCTCAGCAGAATCGTAGATATCCCAATACCAGTCCGGCTCCACATCTGCCATCAGATCTTCCCAAATTTCAACCATCACATCTTTGGGGATTGCATCCACATCCTGATCCACCATCCAGAAACCGATCATCGGCATCAGATAATTGACCAGCACCTGATAAGCGTCCTTCATCGGAACACCTTCCACCAGTTCAAGCCCACGGCTCGCTTCCTCTGCCATATCCATCAGTTCATAACGCGCTTCATCATACTTAAATCTCATACTTTTTCCTCCTTTTCTGCTTTACAAAGAATAAGCCGCCATACATTGGCACTTATTCGCACTTTGAAACTATTTTTCAATCAGGCCGCAAATTCATGGTCGTAAAAATCATGAATCGCGCACACCTGGGTTACCTTTTCAGGTGTGGAAGCATCAACTGCCTCCACACCCGGAACTTCATATTTCAGAACATATTGAACTTGTCCCGGAATACGATTCATTAATCGGGCCAGTTTTGGATTGTGATAATCGTCAAACTGATAAATTTCCCGTAATGTCAAGCTAAAGCCTTTCTCACTGACGCGACATCCATGCTTACGAAAATACGCAAATACAGAACCGCCAAACTCTAGATTAAATAACCAATAACGTTTATTGGAACGGACTGGCTGATAGTAAAACTGATGACCTCCTGGAACTGTGATACATAAAATACGATCTCGGTTATCAAATTTCTCTTTAATTCTCTTCATAAATTTTTCTCCTTTCATAATCCCTCACCAATCACTGGGAGGTGGACTTATAAGATAAACGTTCATGCTCTACCTCTTATTCGCATTTTTTTTCGCACATTCCTTATTACTCGCATAAATAGTGTCTCGCTTGCGAGACACTCCGCCTGCGGCGGGTCGCATCAGCGACATCTTCAGTGCCGCCGCAGTAACCTCACTACGCGCGAGGCCGCGCTCCGTTTGGTCAGACCCTGCGATCCTCGCGGAGCGTTTTTTGTCACATCGGAAAGTCCTTTCCGATGTGGCAAAAAAAGAACTGCCAGCACGTCATCGTGCTAACAGTTCTTTTTTGTATTAGTTGTATTTATATGTTTTTTACAATTTAACAGTTTCCAAAAAGTCTTGAATCATCTTGAATGCAGCTCCCACATCTATTTGGAGCCAGTTTCTGTCTCCAGAATGCTCCACATTCCTTCTAAACTGACGATTCGAAAGTGTAAGTGCTACTCTCTTACGCACACCATCCATATCTGTTTCTCGCATTGATGGTTCGTCAATAATATATGCCTTTATACAATCTGCAAATCGTGTCATATCCACATGATCTTTCAAATAACAGAAATCAAATATATCTTTGTATCTTGTAGAAAGAGGGCCAAAACGTAACAATGATCTTAGTTTCTCTGCAAAAATCTGCTCGCAAGAATTAATCAACAAACTTGCTCCTTCATCATCTTTGATGATAATATATACACGTCTTCCACTATACTCCTGCTGAGAAAGCTGCTCAATTTTATTGCCCTTAATCTCAATTCTGATTCCCTTAAGGCAATTTAATTTTGAAATAAAATACCTAATGGATTCATCTTCCAATGAATACTTGATAAAATCCAAGTCCAGATCTTCCGTAGCGCGCCTCACATTCCCGGTAATGCTACGCATCACGACGCCACCTTTTATGGTTACATTTTTCCAAGATTGCTTCGTGCAATCGCCTTAAGCACAATGTCCTGACACACACGTGCATCCGCATTTCGTTCTGAGTAACCAGCATCCCTATATTTCTCTGCCATCTTCTCCAAGTTCATCCTTAGAGTACCTCCATCTGTAAAATTTCAAGCACTTTATTACTCTTTGGTGCCATCAACGCATAATCCTGGATTTTCTGTATATCCAATCTTGGAAGTAATTTACGATAATTTAGGATAATTTCCTTATAATAATCAAAAGGCAACTTGGTTTTATATCGTACAAGTTCAATCAGCATACGTTCCTTATTGTAAATCCGTATATCATACCCTTTATAATCAGCCGTTTCAATTCCTTCCTTGAAAAAGTTATATGGAACAAAATACTGCTTCACTCTTTCATCCTTAATTTTTGCAGCATCACGGGTTGTTGCCAAATCACATTCATCCGGTATCACATCTGTTAAGCCGTGAAAGTAAAAAGCGCTTTTCATCGTCACAACCGCATTCGGATATTTGTATATGAACATCGCAATTTCCGGAACATATTTTTTCTCCGAATATATTCCTTTTCCAACTTTAAACAACTCGCCTTCTTCTATTTTTTTCTCAATAAAAT
>JAFSBP010000326.1 GCA_017437205.1 Lachnospiraceae bacterium | reverse complement strand
TTGATGGTCATCTTGCGCTTTTTTCCCCGCTGCAGCTCTATCCTCGTAGTAAAATCGCGGTCACGGGAATAGATTCTTCCCTCAATCACTGCAGTTTCCTTGTCAAAACCAATCAATTCACGGTCAGCATGGGTACGGGGTGACTTACCACAGGAAAGATAACCAATAGCCTCAAGAAGATTGGTTTTTCCCTGTGCATTTTCGCCGTAGATGACATTGCAGTCCTCGTTGAAAATCAGCTGTTGGCGTTCGTAGTTACGAAAACCCTCCAGCAACAAGCCGTCAATCCGCATATTTTACTGTCAATACGATGTCGGCAATCTGAACTTCATCGCCGGGGCGAATTTTTTTGCCGCGCTGGGTGCAGATCTCGTCATTGACAGAAACAGCACCCTCCTGAATCAGAACCTTTGCTTCACCGCCAGTTCCTACCAAAGAGGCAAATTTAAGCAGATCCTGCAGTTTGATAAATTCAGTTGTAATGGTAATATTTTGTTTTTTCATATCTTTACTGTACCTTCAGGCGGACAGGCAGCACCATATACAGGAAGTTGTCGCTGCCATCGGTGGGAGTGATGATACAGGGAGAAATACCGGTGTTCAGTTCCATCCGCACCTTGTCGGAAGGAGCATAACGAAGAGCATCCATTAGATACCGGTTATTAAAGCCGATCTCCAGACCCTTGCCGTCACCCTTTATGTAGCAGATATCCTTTGCCTCGCCATTTCCGGTCTTGGCAGAGAGAAATACCCGCTCATCATCAAATACGCACTTTACGGGGCTCTTCAATTTTTCGCTGATCACCACACTGACGCGGTCGAGACTCTGGAGCAGGGCACTGCACTCCACCTCCAATGCAATGGGATTGGACCGGGGAATGGCATTCTTATAATCCAGAAAATCACCCTCAAGACGACGGCAGATCAGCTGCGTGGCACCTGCCTCAAAAAGAAGATGGCGCTTGCCCTGTGTAACAGTGATAAGATCATCCGAATCGGAGCAGATGCTTTCCACTTCACGAAGGGCACTGCCGGGAGCGACAAAACGGAAAGCGCCGCCATCCATACGCTCCAACGGCTCACGACGCAGCGCCAGACGGAAACCATCCACCGATACCATTGTAAGACCGTTATCATCAATTTCAAACAGAGAACCGGTATGCACAGGGCGGCTCTCATTGGTGGACACGGCGAAAGCGGTCTGAGAAATCATGGCTCTCAGGGTACGCTGCTCCAGTGCCACCGAGAACTGATCGTCCACTTCCGGCAGTTCGGGATAGTCCTCAGCACTGAGACCAAGAATATCAAAGCTGGCATCGCCGCAGCTGAGATGGACCACCAGCTTTTCATCGGCAGAGAAAACGATCACATCATCGGGCATCTTCCGGATAATGTCACCAAAAAGCTTGGCATTGAGCACAATGCGACCTGCTTCATGAATCTGTGCCTCAATGGCGGTACGGATTCCTGTCTGCATGTTATAGCCCGACAAAACCAAATTCATGTCGCCCTCCATAAGAATGCCCTCCAGAGCAGGAATGGAGCTTTTGGAGGCAACAGCGCGGGAGGCCGCGGAAACTGCCTGTTGCAGTAATGTTTTTTCACAGGAAAATTTCAGCATATTGTTTTCCTCTCTTTTTAAGAATCAGTGGCATATTTCTCTGTGCCACAGCATATACTAAACTATTTTATTCGTCACAGTAGCCGTAGGGAAAAAAGAAGTGGAAAAGGAAGAAAAAGCCTTATTTTATGCGGTTTTCTCTTTCACATCTCTTTCTTTCTTTTTTCTGCTTTTTTCACACAGAAAGGGAAGAAACTGAATCTTCCACAGAATATCCATGTGAATTCCACAAAAAATGTGAAATCAGGTTTTAGAATTGATATTGGTAGTGATCTCCTTTACCGTTTCGGCAAAGGCAGGATCGCTGCGCATCTTTTTCTCCACCTGCTTGAGACTGTAGAGTACCGTAGTATGGTCGCGGCCTTCAAAATACTTACCGATGTCTTTCAAAGATGTACCACGAAGGCGACGAATAAGATACATGGCAATCTGTCGGGCATGGGTCACCTCGCGGCCCTGTCCGTTACCACGGAGTACATCCAACTCCAAATTAAAGAATTTTGCAATGTACTCGGCGATGTTTTCTTCTGAGGGAACATATTCCGAAGAACTCTTCAATTCATCTTTAATGGCATCGATAATGGCTTCTTCATCCATAGCACCGATCAAATCGCGGTAAGCCAGGACCTTGTTCAGTGCACCTTCAATCTGACGGACATTGGCGGTGATGTTCTCCGCGATCAGCGTGGTAATACGATCGGGAAGATTAAGGCCCAGCAATACTGCCTTATTGCGGATGATGGCCAGACGGGTCTCGTAGTCCGGTGGTTCTACATCTACCATCAAACCCCACTCGAAACGGGTGCGGAGGCGATCCTCCAGTTGTGTCATCTCCTTAGGAGGACGGTCAGAGGTGAGAACGATCTGATGTCCCGATTCATAAAGTGCATTGAAGGTATGGAAGAACTCCTCCTGTGTTTGCTGTTTGCCGGCGATGAACTGAATATCGTCTACCAACAGCAGATCTTTTTGACGATATTTATCGCGGAAATCGGCAGTG
>JAFSBP010000325.1 GCA_017437205.1 Lachnospiraceae bacterium | reverse complement strand
TGGAAAAGTCCCGTCATAAGATTCCTTTGATGTTTATGCAGGATGTGATTCACGGATTTAAGACGATTTTTCCGATCCCTTTGGCACAAGGATGCAGCTTTGATCCGGAACTCATCGAGGAAGCGGCGTATGCGACTGCGAAGGAAGCGTCAGCGGCCGGAGTCCATGTAACGTTTTCCCCGATGGCGGATCTGGTGAGAGATCCCCGCTGGGGACGTGTGATGGAGTCCCCGGGCGAAGACCCTTATCTGGCAGGTGAGGTGGCTGCGGCGATGGTGCGCGGTTATCAGGGTACAGACGTCTCCGCAAAGGACCGCATGGCGGCATGTGTAAAGCATTTTGCAGGTTACGGTCAGCCTGAGGGCGGCAGAGAGTACAATACGGTAGACATGTCCAGAGGTGTCTTGAGAGATTTCTATCTGCCGGCATATAAAGCGGCGATTGACGCAGGCGCGGAGCTGGTGATGGCTTCGTTCAATGTGATTGAGCGGATTCCCGCGACTTGCTCAGAATATCTGCTGCGCAAGATCTTGCGCGAAGAGTGGGGATTTAAGGGCTTGGTCATCTCCGATTACAGTGCAATTGATGAGATTATGAACCACTCAGTTGCTGCTGATGAGTATGAGGCAGGTGAGAAGTGCGTGAAGGCGGGCATGGATATTGAGATGATGTCCGGAGTTTACGCGAAGTCTTTACAGAAGCTGGTGGACGATGGAACTCTTTCTATGGAGCAGATCGATGAGTGTGTGCTTCGCATCCTTGAGTTGAAAGATCGTCTCGGTTTGTTCGAGAATCCTTATAAAGGTGCCGATCCCGAATTGGAGAAGAAATTATCTTGCTGTCCTGAGCACAGATCAATCTCCAGAAGACTGGCGGCGAGAAGTATGGTTCTGTTGAAAAATGAAGGTGTACTTCCTCTGGGCAAAGAGGTGAAGATTGGATTGGTTGGACCTGCGGCAAGCACCGGAAGCATCTTGGGCGGCTGGCATTGTGCCGGACAGATGCAGGATGCGGTGACGGTGGAGGACGGTCTTCGGGCTGTCTTGGGAGATCGCTTGATCACCGCGGCGACGACGGCATTTTCCTGGGATGAGGAGGATATTCCGGACGAGGCAGAGTCAGCAGTAGAAAAACTGGCAGACTGCGAGGTTTGTCTGGTTGCGGTTGGAGAGAAGGAGTGGGAGACCGGAGAGGCAGCAAGCCGGACCGGGCTAAGATTTTCCCCGAATCAGGAAAAGTTGATCCATGCACTGAAAGCAGCCGGAAAGAAGGTAGTAACGCTTCTTTTTACCGGTCGCCCCATGGAGCTTCTGCCGATCTTAAACGATTCCGATGCGGTGCTAGAGGTGTGGTTCCCCGGAACTGAAGGTGGAAACGCAGTGGCAGATATCCTATTTGGCGAGGTAAACCCTTCCGGAAGACTTAGCATGAGCTTCCCTCGCAATGTGGGACAGATTCCGGTCTATTACAACTGTTACAACACCGGTCGGCCGAATGTGAGTGAAGACCGTTACAGCTCCAGATATATTGACTGCCCGAACACGCCCCTGTATCCTTTCGGTTACGGACTCAGCTACACAGAGTTCGCCTATGACGGATTAAAGGTGGAGACAAACTGCGCAGAAAAGAAAAATGGCCTGATGAGCCATGACCTTCAGAACGGAAAGCTGAATGCGAGTGTTCGTGTGAAAAACATAGGCAAGGTTTTTGGCGAGGCG
>JAFSBP010000324.1 GCA_017437205.1 Lachnospiraceae bacterium | reverse complement strand
CTGATAAAAAACTTTTGGTTAATCACCATGACGATCGCCGTCAAAAGTAGTTGGAGCAGCCCCATTGCCACATGGTTCTTGGCAAAGAACGCAGGGGCAGGCCAGCCCCACATCATGTGCCCCATGGAAAAGTACATGAGGACAATCAAAAATCCGATAGATGCAAACAGGCGACGCTTAAGCATTGGTGTCTCGCGATCCTTCAGCATATCTTCCGCCTCAGATGAGCCCTTCCCGCCATTTTTTTCGTTTCCGCCGGTTTCTCCTTTTTTCGCCGCACCATATCCGGCCTCCTCAACTGCGCGAATAATCTCGTCCGGTGCCGCAGTCCCCTCAACTCCCATAGAATTGGTCAGCAGGCTCACCGAACATGAGGTGACACCCGAAACCTTAGAAACTGCCTTTTCCACCCGCGCACTGCAAGCTGCACAACTCATACCTGTAACTGTATATTGTTCCATCAAATGACTCCTCCTACCTCACAATCTGTCAGAACACACCTGGAATCCACTCGGCAAGCCATATTCCCCCAATTAGCGACACCACATTGGCAACCAACGCATAAATCACCGCTCGTCTTCCCATCTTTTTATCAGAGCAATCCTCACACAGAAATAGTCGGAAAATAACTGCTTCTATGATGATCACAAAAAATTCAAAAATGATATAGTTGACCGCAAACGCCTGATGACCGGAATTGTAATTAATCACATTCAAAAGCACATTCAGCACAATCTGCGTCGCTGTATTCACTCCCACCAGAATCATCCACTGACGTCTCTTCCGGTAACCGAACAGCCCGGCGATCACCAACTCGATCGCTATTGTAATGATGATCCGCACCACCAGCGAAACGGCCTCTCTGCCATAATCATAGGAACGGTACAACCTGATGTTGCCATTCTCGGCGGTGCCTTCATTTCCGGTCAGTTCTACCGAGAAATAGCTGTCAAACGCATAGCGCTCATAGGTATCACTCACCAAAAACCTGCCGCTCTCCGGAAAATACAATAGCACCTTAAACGGATTCGGCGGATAATAATTCCAATCCAATTCTTTGGTCTCATTCACCTGCCAAATCTCCTGTAAAAAATAAAATCCATCCTGATCTTCATACTCCACAAAAGCTTTCCATATCTCATATCCATACGGCAGGCGGGAGTACCGTTCATTTCCGTTATGTCGGGCATTTTCCTCCGTGCCATCCCAAACAGATGCAGGTCCTGTACTCTTGTTCGCAGAGAGCAGCGTGGCGTAACAAAGTTCATCGGAAAGTCCCTCAAACGACACCTTCACCGACGGCTTCGGACCACTGTCCGCACTGGCTGTGATAGAACAGAATAACGGCAACAACACAAGTAACATCGCTGCGATAAATCTCTTTACATTTTTCATTGCATGTTCCTCCTCTCCACAAATCAAATCACATCACAGACATATCCTATAAATGTCATTCCATCTCATCGAACCGATAAATAAACTGGTTTGCAATTTTTTTAATTTCCTCCAAATAATCCAAACTCGCATCATCATAGACCCCAACCGTACAGATTCCGGCACTGACGGCAGTTCTGATCGCCTCCACATTGTCATCAAAGAATATCACATCCTCCGGCTTCCCACCAGCACGCGCCGCTGCCTCATAATAAATCTGAGGATTATCTTTCGTCATATTAAAATCCTCGCAGGACCATACGTGGTCAAACAGATCAAACACTCCGCCGCGCTTTAACACCGGCTCGACCATCCGAAACGGGCTGGCCGTAAGCACGTTCAAAGAGTGTCCTTCCTTTTTCTTCTTTTCCAAATAGTCTGCCACCGCAGGTTTTAGCACGATTTCATCCCGATATACCGGATACAGAACCTCATGCATTTTCGCAATCAACTCGTCCACGGTGTACGGGAGGCCAAATTCCTGAATGAAATATTTCGCCGTCCCCTTATACCCAAGAGGCGTGATGATCTTAATTATCTCCTCTGAATATTCAACGTGATGCTCTCTCAATATCTCAAGCATTTTTCTTGCAAAAGAAGGCATCGAATCACCCAGAGTTCCGTCGAAATCAAAGATATAAATGCCCATGTCTGTATCTCCTCGTATAATATCTTTAGTTTAAGCTATTGTACCACAAAAATAAAGATATCGCTACATAAAAAAACCATTCCGGGAACTAAATGTTTGGTCATACATTTAGTTCCCGGAATATCTGTCATTCTTTTGCCTTCTCACATCGGCAAATTAAATCTCCGCCAAAATCGCGTCTCCCATCGCCTTACAGCCTACCAATGTACAGCCGTCACTCATCATATCTGCGGTGCGAAGCCCCTTATCAAGCACTGCGTTTACCGCTGCCTCAATATCGTCCGCCTCTGCCGCCATGTCAAAGCTGTAGCGCAGCATCATCGCCGCAGACAGGATACACGCGATAGGATTTACCTTGTCCTGACCTGCAATGTCCGGTGCTGAACCGTGGATTGGCTCATAGAGACCTCTGGTTCCTTCTCCAAGTGAGGATGACGGGATCATTCCGAT